>CAUSWA010000001.1:0-75063 GCA_963535445.1 uncultured Candidatus Saccharibacteria bacterium
CGCTGTCGTTAATTAAATAATAATCAGCGATAGCTATTGGTCCGCCTTTTTCGATGTCTTCGATCTCTGACCAGTCGCGCTGGTTGGCTTGTTCGGCGGTGAATGGCCGCTCGGGACGAGTTGCGAGACGGCGGTGGCGCAAATGTTTTGGTGCGACAATGGCAGCAACGATGAGCTCGCCAGGAAACTCGTGTTTGAGGAACTTGTACTCTGTCCAAGAATAGAGCCCGTCGAACAATAAACGATGCTGGCCAGCATCAATTAAGCGGTGTAATTGTTCGGCGGCACGGCGGACGATAACGTCTTTGCCGTCGCGTTCGCGCCATTGTTTACGAAACTCGGCTTGCGATTCGGGTGTGATTTCAACGCCTCGGGCGCGCATTTCGTCGTACAAAATGCCGCCGCCGTAGATTTTGGGAAAACCTTTGGCGGCTACGAAATTGGTTGCTTCGGTTTTGCCGGCGCCAGGCAGCCCGACGAATGCCAAAATATTGGCTGGTTTTTCTTGTGATGTCATAACCTTAGTATACATGATTATGGCTATATTCGCTTGTAAGTAACGGCCCTTAGATAGCGTATAATATAAATATGGCCAAACGCTTAGTGATTATCGACGGTAAAAGCGTGTTCTATCGCGGTTATTATGCTATGCCTGGGTTGTCGACCGCAGACGGGACACCGACAGGCGGCGTGTATGGTTTCGCGGCGCTGAGTTTAGAATTAATTAAGCAGCTTGAGCCTGATTATGTTTGCGTGGCATGGGATAAACGAGGAACGAATATTCGCCGCCGGTTGGCGATTTATCCTGATTATAAGGCCGGGCGCAAACCAGCACCGCCAGATTTTTATGCGCAGATTCCGATTTTGCACGAGCTACTGGCGGCTTTTAGCTGGCCGCTGTATGAATTTGATGATTATGAGGCCGACGATATCATGGCAACGCTAGACAAGCAGGCTGAACAGCACGGCGGCATCGAAACATATTTGATTACTAGCGACTTGGACGCGCTGCAAATTCTCGACCAAAATACATATCTTTATGCGCTCAAAAAAGGCCTGACTAACATTGATAAATTTGACATTCCAGCGTTTGAAAAGCGCTACGGTATTCGGATTGGCCAATTTCTCGACTTGAAAAGCTTGAAAGGCGATTCGTCGGATAATATCCCTGGGGTGCCGGGGGTCGGCGAGAAGACAGCTGTCAAATTACTACAGCAATTTGAAACGCTAGACGGTGTTTATGAGAATCTATGGCAGATTAAAGACAGTTTGCGCCGCAAACTAGAAGCTGGCAAAAAATCTGCTTATATGAGCCGGGAATTGGCGCGGCTATTCACCGATGCTCCAGTGAAACTTGATTTGGCAGCGATGGACGTACGCGACTTAGACACGGCAAAGTTGCGAGAGCTGCTCGAAAAGCTGGAGTTTCGCTCATTGTTGCGAAAATTACCACAACACATGCGCGATGGCGCTTCAGAAGTGGCTAGAAACGACATCCTTGCGCCGGCTGTTGAAATATCGGGCGATAAAGTCATACCAATGTTGGTAATGGCGTCGGAATTACTGGTAATTTGGGATGGTGATACGGTTTGGCTGAGCCATGAAAAAGGTAAGGTCGCTCGCTTGCCGCTGGCCAAGGCTAGTACTATTCTACCCGAGGTCTCGATAGTTGGCCACGATACCAAGGAGTTTCTCAAAGCACTTCTCGGTGCTGGTTGCCAGAAATTGCCGATTATTAAACACGATACCGCGCAGGGCTCATTTTTGTTAAATCCTTTGCGTAAATCGCGTGAATTAGCGGATTTGACGGGCGCAGAATCTTTGGATGACCCAAGATTGGCGATGGCAGCGCTTTGGGCAGTTTATGAACAACAAAAGTCGGCATTGGTTGAGCAGGCTGACCTCCAGCAGGTGGCGCAGACGATGGATTTTCCGCTGATTAATGTTTTAGCGCAAATGGAATTTCGAGGTATCAAAATCGATGCCGGCAAACTCGAAAAAATGAATAAATCATTAGTGCAAGAGATTGCAGCGGTTCAGCAAAATATTTATGATATGGTCGGTTATGAATTTAATGTCGCCAGCCCGGCGCAGTTGGCTAGCGCGCTATTTGATAAGCTGCTCTTGCCGACAGCTGGTATCAAAAAGGGCAAAACTGGTTATTCAACCAACCAAAAGGAACTCGATAAGCTGCGCGGTCAACATCCAATTATTGAGTTGGTCGAGCGTTTTCGCGAACTATCGAAATTACAGAATACCTATGTGGCAGCCTTACCAGAGCAAACGGACGCTAACGGCTATATTCACACGACGTTTAATCAAGATGCGACAGCGACTGGGCGGCTGTCGAGCACTAACCCGAATTTGCAGAACATTCCGATTCGTACTGAGTTGGGGCGGCAGATTCGCGATGCTTTTGTGCCAGCGCCTGGCAATGTCTTCGTAAATGCTGATTATTCGCAATTTGAGCTGCGCCTGGCGGCGGTGATGGCGGGCGAAAAACAGATGATTGAAGATTTTAATACCGACGTTGATATTCACGCCAAGACGGCAGCTGAAGTTTATAACGTGCCGATTAATGAAGTGACGCCAACGCAGCGCCGCCGCGCTAAAGTGGTGAATTTCGGCGTATTATACGGCATGAGCCAGCATGGTTTGGCAGCAGCTGCTAATATGAGTTACGGCGAAGCGCAGCATTTCATCGACGAATATTATCGTATCCGCCCGCGCATCAAAGAGTTCATGGAACAAACAATCCGTCAAGCACACGAAGATGGCTTTGTGCAGACATTGTTTGGCCGCCGCCGGCCGACGCCCGATGTTAGATCGAATAATTTTGCTGTTCGTTCGGCTGCCGAGCGCGCAGCAGCTAATATGCCGATACAAGGTACCGAGGCGGATTTGATGAAGTTGGCGATGCTGGCGGTAGAGAAGCGACTGACGATAATGACAAGCCCAGATTTGCTACCTTCAGAGACCGGCAAATTCGAAAAGAACGAATTCGCCTTGCCGGAAAGGCAAGTCTCTTCAGGCAGCAAGTCTGGGCTTGTACATAAAAATACCTCGCTCGGCTACCAAATTTTGCAAATCCATGACAGTATTATGGTTGAATGTCCGCGCCAAAACGCTGAAGTGGTCAGCAAGATGCTGGTAGAGACTATGGAAAATATCTACCCACAGCTCGGTATTAAGCTCAAAGTCGACGTCAAAATCGGCAATAACTGGGGCGAAGTGTAAAAAATTAAAAGTTGCTGAAAATTAGCGAAAACCCGTACGAATATGGACAAATAACGGCAACTGTGGTATAATCTAATCACAGTTAGCTTAAGCAAAAAAGGCGGATGTTATGGTACGGAGTATGTCACCAGAAAATAGCAACCCTAAACTTGAAGGGGCTAGGCCTTTGTCTAGGCAAGAGCGTATAGAGCGGCTAAGACAGGACGAGCAACAACTAAGACGTATCATTGAGCAGGGCGACGCCGTAAAAAAGTTTCTTAGGGGAGCCGATTATGGTTATTTAGTTGGTATGTTTGTCGGTCCGGATGGTGATGTTTGGGGTATTAGTAACAGAAATTACGGCACGATATCCGATGATTGGTTAGTGGTTCGCTGTGTGTCTAACGAGGGCGATAAAAATCGATCAGAAATAAACGTAGAAAATCAAGAAATATATAAAGTTGAAAAAACTAAGAGCGAAGGATATCGTTTCTTGCCAATTGGCTATGAAGGTGTTGATACGCTTCATCTTGCTGGTGGTGGGCCTAGCATTAATATTTTCTGGAAAGAAGATAAAGGTAAAGGTAAAGATAAAGGTAAAGGTAAAGGTAAAAAGTTAGTAGTAGCAGATAATCGCGGTATAGAATTTTTACCGCTTGACGAATTAATCGCTAAAAAGAACGCTAAAAAGAACGATACAGATAATAAACGACCTGAAGAAATAACAGCTGATAATAACGATGACGATACAAATAAACGCTTTGAAAAAATAACTGAGCCTCTTGCAAAAGAGGGTTTAGGTGCTACGGCTGTTTCTACCATGGTACACGTCGCTGCATGATAAATGTGTTAAAATACAAACATGTACAGAGGATCCCGACCGAGAATTTTACCGATAATCATTACTATTATCACTGTGGTGGTTGTTATTGCTATTTTGGTAACACTTGTGCGATCATTGCTGAATCCGGATAAAAAGACCGAGCAGCCGCAAACTCCCGAACAGTCGCTAGAGAGCAAAATCAAAAATCAAGACCCAATTCGCAGCGTGCGCTGGACAGTGCGCGGTCCGATTGTTGCCGATGAAGAGTTCAAGAGCTACCAGATTACAGTTAGTCCAACATCGCGTAAATATGTTATTTATTCAGGTTATCTGGATAGAGTTTTGGACAAGAAAGAATATGCTAATAATAGCAATGCTTATGAACAGTTTACTTATGCGCTAGTCAAGGTCAACATTCAGGCCTCCGATAACAAATCAAACGATGATATTCGCGGCGTATGCGCCACTAAAGGGCTGGCTTACGTATTCGAGACGCGCGATGGCGACAATACCGATACCAATTTGTGGACTTCAACTTGCAAGGACTCGCCTGGTACGCTTAACGCTGATACTCTGAAACTCCAGGCTCTTTTTGTCAATCAGATTCCAGATTTCAAACCGTCATTTAATAATATTTTCTAATCATGGCAATAAAAGCAGTTATTTTCGATTGTTTTGGTGTACTGTGCGGAGGCAGTATTGATACGCTAATAAGAATGGCCGAGCCAGAGGGCAAGGTAATGCTGCGCGACCTCAGTAAACAGCACGATTACGGTTTTATTAGCGGCAGCGAGTATGAATCGGGAGTTGCTGAGTTGTTTGGCTGGACACGGCAGCAGACGCATGATTTCTTGATGCACAAGCGGATTCGCAACGAGGAATTGATAAACTATATCGTGAATTTACGCCAACAGTACGCTAATTTGAAGATGGCGATGTTGAGTAATGTTGGCGGCGGTACGCTGGAATATCTATTTGCGCCAGGTGAATTAGAAAAAATGTTTGATGTGCGCGTGTTGTCGTATGAGGAAAGCCTGGCCAAACCAAACCCAGAAATTTTCACGCTGACAGCTGACCGCTTAGGTGTCGCCGCTAGCGAATGCGTGATGATTGACGATCGTGTCGAAAATTGCGAAGGCGCCGAGGTGGCGGGGATGATGGCGTTGCAGTACACCGATAATGAGCTGCTTATTAAGCGTTTGAACGCTCTGTTGGAGGCATAGATGCCGGAACTTCCCGAAGTCGAGACGGTTCGCCGCGGATTGGCAGAATTACTGCCGGGCCGAGTGGTGACACGAGCGGTAGTGTTCGATTCACCAAAAAGCTTCCCCAATGCGCCGGCTGACGTTAAACAATTTTTGTATAGTGCGCGCGTGACGGCAGTGCGACGGCGAGCAAAAGTGCTGATGATTGATCTGGATACTTGCTATTCGCTGGTGGTGCATTTGAAGATGACGGGGCAGTTGGTGTTTCGCAGTTGTCATCCTGCGATGTATCGTCGGAAAAAATCTGGGCGTGCTTGTCACCGGGACCCGGATTGTTTTCCGATGATGCTCGAGGATGACAAGGTGCCTAACTTCGCTGGCGGCCATCCGAACGATAGCCTCGTTGGTGAACTACCTGATCGCTCAACGCGGGTGCAAATTGAGTTTACCGATGGGTCGCGGCTATTTTTTAACGATCAGCGCAAATTCGGCTGGATGAAATTATTGCCGACTGATGAAGTGAAAAACCTGCCGTTCATGCAAAAAGTCGGGCCGGAACCGCTTGATCCTCAGACGCGCGCCGAGGATTTCATCCAGCGGATTCGCCGTCGTCAAAACTCGATGATCAAGCCAGCGTTTCTTGACCAGGCGGTGATTGCTGGGGTTGGTAATATTTATGCTGATGAGGCGCTGTGGGCGGCACAGATTCATCCGCAAACGCGGGTAAAAAACATCAGCGATCAGCAGCTGAATACATTATTTAATGAGTTGCGGCAAATCTTGCAACTCAGTATTGATCAAGGCGGCTCAACCGACCGAAATTACGTTGATGCCGAGGGGCGGAAGGGGAATTATTTAGCGTTTGCTCGTGTATTTCGGCGTGAAGGCCAGGCTTGCCATCGCCACCCCGACCAAGAGATCATCAAGCTAAAAGTCGGCGGCCGCGGTACGCATATTTGCCCGGTCTGCCAGGTGGAGGTTAAATGATTTATTTGATTGTTGGCACGAACGCTTACCGTGTGCAGCATGAGCTGCAGCAGTTAGTGAAATCGTTAGGCGTTCGGCCCGAAAAAATTGACGCAGCCAGTCTTGATTTGAATAAGTTAGCCGACACGGTGCGCGGCCTGAACTTATTTCAAGAACGACGGCTGATTATTGTCGAGCATCTTTCGGAGCGAAAAGATTTGTGGGATAAACTAGGTGAATGGGCTAGTGATATTGCAGTAGAAACCTACTTGGTATTGATCGAGCCGCGCCCGGATAAGCGTACTAAAACTTTCAAAATCTTGCAAAAAACTGCAAAGCTAGTTGAAGCAATGCCGCTGACTGATCGCCAGCGTCCAACGGCCGAAAAATGGCTGTTAGACTATGCAAACGAGCACAGTGTAAAATTGACGAAAACGCAGGCTAGTAATATGGTAGCGCGAGCAATTGTCGCCGATGAAAAATCGCGGTCTGCCGAAATTGATCAATTGCAATTAGCTCACGCTGTAGCTGCCTTGAAAAATACTGTGAAAATTGATGATGCGGCGATTGCAACGGTCTTGCCACCAGCACGTGAGTTTTCGGTGTTTGATATCATTGAATTGGCAGTGTGCGGCAAAACGGCAAATCTACGGAGTGTGCTTGACGAACTTCGCCACAGCGATGATATTTATAAAGTGGCGCCGTTGGTTTGGTCGCAGTGGTCGCAGCTGGTGTTATTAGCCAAGGCTGAAGCGGTTAGCACTAGCGATACGATTGATCTCGGCATACACCCGTTTGTTGCCAAGAAATTGCGGCCGCTTGCTCGACAGCTGTCGCCAAAGGACTTGGCGGAATTAACCGAATTAGCGGCGGAGCGCGATTATCAGATGAAAACATCGTCAGTCAATCCGTGGGCAGTGTTGGAGGATTTTTTGTTTCGGGTAGCTTCGCGGCAAAAATAAAACGCCCTGGTTACCGAGAGCGTTTATTTCGATAAGGTTGAACTTAGGCTGTTTTGGCTGCAGTTTTCTTAGGTGCGGCCTTTGCGGCTGGCTTTTTGGCAGGAGCTTTTTTGGCCTCAGTAGCTGGCTTAGCGGCTTTCTTTTCTAGCTTGACGCCAGCAGCTTTAGCGACCTTGGCTAGGGCTGATTTGCGGCGGCTAACGGTTGCCTTTTTGAGCAGCCCTTTCTTGACGGCAGTATCTAGCTCGCTTTGAGCTTTGCTTAGAGTAGCAGCGCTCGGATTGGACATAAATTCCTTGGTGGCAGATTTGATGTCGCGCTTGATACCAATGTTGCGCTGGCGGCGCTTGGCGGTCTGCTTCATTCGCTTAACGGCTGATTTGATGAGTGGCATAAATTTCCTTTACCTCTGTTATTGATTTGGTATATACAATCAGTTCTCAATTATAACTTATACACCTCTGTTTGTAAAGTGATGTTGTTTTGTAAATCCGTATTGACTTTGCCGTGATGCTTATGTTATAGTACGTAAAGTCTATAGCGAATAAAAACAAATAGGATAAAAATATGGCAGACGTGCTAAACCAGATAGTAGAGAAAGTCAAGGAAAGTAACAATATTCTCGTTACGGTTAGCGCCAATCCGTCGGTTGATGAATTGAGCGCTGCTTTGGGTATCACGCTGTTAATCAATAAATTAAATAAGCATGCGACGGCAGTATTTAGCGGGGCAGTGCCGCCAGCGATTAAGTTTCTGCAGCCCGAGAAAACCTTTGAAAGTACGGTTGATAGTTTGCGCGACTTTATCATCGCACTGGATAAGGAGAAAGCCGATCACTTACGTTACAAAATCGTCGATGATATGGTCAAGATTTTTATTACGCCATATCGGACGACGATTAATCAGAAGGATTTGGATTTTAGTCAGGGCGACTATAATGTCGAGATGGTGTTGGCGATTGGCGTCAAAGATGAAGCTGATTTGGATCATGCGCTCGAGAGTCATGGACGAATTTTGCACGATGCGGTGGTAGCGAGCGTGTCGCTTGGTGAGTCGACTCAGCTCGGCAGCCTAGAATGGAGTAATCCGCGAGCTAGTAGTTATAGCGAGGTTCTATGCCGGTTAGCCAATGAATTAAGAGGTGAAAGTCGGTTGATTGACGAGCAAATCGCTACGGCGTTTTTGACAGGTATCGTGGCAGCAACTGAACGTTTCAGTAATGCGCATACTAGCTCGGCGGCGATGACTGTGGCTGCTCAATTGATGGCAGATGGTGCTAACCAGCAGCTGATTGCCACTAAGCTCAAAGAATCGCACGATAAGCCGATTCCAGTGCCTGAAGCAAAAAGCAAGGACGAAGAAAAATCCTCCAAAAAGGATGAGTCTAAAAATTCTGGCGATATTGGCGCGTTGTCGATTTCGCACGAGCCAGTCGGTGATGTTGACGACGTCAAGAATGCAATTGATAGGCGCCATTCCGACGAAGCTCTGAGGGCTGCCAATGAAGAATTAGAGAAGCGAAGCAGCCGAGATGCCGCCGCTGCCGCCGAAAAGAAATTAGCCGAACAGTTAGCATCAATTCCTGCTGTTGAGCCTGAAGCTGATAGGCGAGATATGCCGTCGGTCGCCGATTTGCAGCGCGATATTGCTGCCAGCTCAGCAGAAGTAGATGAAGCGGCCAAAGAAGATCTAGCTTTGCCGCCAGTTGCTCCATTTGCGCCAGGGCCAGGTCTAGCGATGCCAGTTAGCCCGAGCGAGCCGTCGATTGGCGGTACTTTCAACGCGACAACCGAGCAGGCTGCCGAGGAAGCTAGAAAAGCTGAAAAAGACATGCATAATCGCGTCATTTTAAGCCACGATCGCGGCGCGGTGGCGTCGCAGCCGCCGTCAATGCAATCGCCATTTAATGCTGTAGCCGATAAGACCGAAGTAGAACCGACGGTTCGCGATGTCTTATCAGAAGCTGCACCGGTTGATGCGGCGCCCGAAGCAGTTTCTTCGAAGGGGGTAACGGTACAGCCGAATATGCCAGCAATGCCAGCGCCTAGCGTAGAAGCTGCGCCAGCCGCAAATCCTGCTAGTTCAGACCAAGACCAAGCGCGGTCTGCCGTTGATGCAGCTCTGTCGGCAGCATCAGCTGCGCCATCGTTTGGCACGGTTGACGATTTGCCGCCGCTGCCGCCATTGCCGCCGTTGCCAGATTTTTCATCCTTGCCACCAGTACCAGCTAATGGCGGGGTTGGAGCTGACACTTTAGAATCTACGCTACCGCCGCCGCCAGCTCCAGCAGTTTCGGCAACAACATCAAATGATCCGGCTCAGTTCAAGATTCCAGGGCAAGCTTAAGCTTGCGAATAGGCTTCAGATTGACTCTCTGAAAAGATTTTAGAATCAATGCTACGGGGTATGCTGATATACTTGAAGTATGAGTGACAGGGTTATATTGATCGATAAGCTGCCAGGCATGACTAGCTTCGGGGTGGTGGCGCGAGTTCGCCGCGTACTTAGCCATCGGACTGGCAAAAAAGTCAAAGTCGGTCATTGCGGGACGCTTGATCCGTTTGCGACGGGCCTGTTGATTTTGGTTACGGGCAAGGAATGTCGCAACGCGATGCGTTATACCAAGCTTGATAAGGTTTATGAAGCGACGTTCCGGTTGGGGCAGACTAGTACAACTGGCGACCCGGAAGGCGAAATTACGCCGTATGTTGCAAGCGACGAACTACAAGGAGCTGAATCTTCACCTTTACTCAAACAACCGGATGCAGCAGCAGTTAAGTATGTTCTAGCGCAATTCGTTGGCGATATCAAACAGCGTCCGCCAGCGTTCAGTGCTATCAAAATTAACGGGCAGCGGGCTTACAAATTAGCCCGCAGCGGTAAAAAAGTTGATATACCAGAACGTACAGTGACGGTTTATGCGCTGGAGCTGCTTGATTACGCTTATCCGCTGCTCAAAGTTCGAGCCCATGTCTCTAGCGGTACCTATATTCGTAGTTTGGCAGTTGATATCGGTGAAGCGCTAGGTACGGGCGCTTACTGTCAAGAATTGCGCCGTACGCAGATTGCCGATTGGCAAGTTAGTCAAGCGCAAAAGCTAGCTGATTTTGGCATTGAATCATAAGAAGCATAAAAATTTGCTTATTTAGATACCAAACTTATTAAGGGCTGGATAGACCAGTCTCGTCAGATGACGATTAGCGATATTGAGAAAATCTATAGGGTAATAGATATGATAAGGAGTTCGCATAACTTGACTGATTAGCGTATCTCTGCTAAAGTTGTTAGCTATGATATCAAAGGATAACAAAGCGAAAGCTATTGCTTTGACTCAGGTCAACGAGAACGATGTCGGCAGCCCGCAAGCGCAGATTTCGATCTTGACGGCTCGTATCAAAGAGGTGACTGAACATCTCAAGTCCAATAAGCACGACCGTATGGCGCGCCGCGGACTGATTCAGATGGTAGGCAAGCGCAAGCGCCTGCTGAAATACCTTGAGAAGACGGACTTTGAGGCCTACAAGGCAACGCTAGAAAAACTTGGCCTGCGCAAATAAACGTGCAGCCTGGGCCAAAAACCGTCTCGTATCGAGGCGGTTTTTGGTTTGTAAAGATAGGGTATGGTTGTCGTATTGCTAAAATTGCTAATCTAAGTAATAATATTGACAAAAAGCATAAGCTGTGTTAGCATAAAAAGGTAAGTAAGCGGCAAAAATAAAAATGATTACAAAAGAACGCGTCCCAACATCTTCTCATGAGGCGACTAACAGCCGCAAGCAAGACAAGTTGTTTGACTATAAGAAGTACGGTATTGAGCCGATAGTTAAGTCTAACTCTCTTGATGGTGATAATTTTAGTACGCCGCACGAATGGACGCCAGCTGGCCGGGCCGAGAAAATCAATGATGCTCGCGATGCGGTGGCGATTGCTTTCGGCGATAAGCCACCCGCTATGGCGCGCCAAGAGTCGAATACTGGCAGGCAGCTGCTGGTCGGCGAGGCTTATAAAGCCGCTACTGACGGCGGCGCGGCACCGACGAACGAGCGTGCATCTATACGGCGAGTTTTTATGACTGGCGAGAAAATAACCGGTAAGTTACCGTCGCATGCTGACGCCGAGAGAGGGCCGCAAAGTGTTGATGAAATGCTTAATCGGCGCGCTGATTTGTTAGCAAAAGGCGTTCCAGAGGATTTGGTTGATGGTATTGTCAGGGGTGAGCATAACAAGGACAGAGGCGATAATCTAGTTCAATACGCTTCGCGGCCGCCAGTTGAGCAAGCAGCATATGAGCAGCCAGCGATACGCGAGGAGTCAAATGAGCTGGTATCGCATGAGACCAGTGCTAGTGCTGTTATGTCTGAGGCAGAAGAGACACCGTTGCCGCCGCGTGTCGAGATTCCGAAAACAGAAACTGATGCCGCCAAGCCGTCTAGCGAACCAGAACCTAAAGCGTCGAAAGAAAATACGCCGCCAAAAACTGTCAGAAACGAAAGTCCAAAGGTAGAGACTACAGAAGCTAAACCTGCCACAAATAATCGTACCGCAGAGAAAAATCTGGCAGAACAGGTTGCACAGCCAGCAGAAGATAAGACATCGCCAGTAGAGCAGCCAGATGGCAATCAAAAAAATACGGTAAAATCTGAAGCAGACGTATCGAAGTCAGATGGAAAACAGGCCGCTGGAGAGCAAAATACGACAAAACCTGGCGAGCGCCAACAAAGAGCCAACAAATGGGCGGGAGACTTCTTGAGGGCTTATAGCGGATTTCTTGACCAAGATGTTAGGGCAGAGTTAGCCGATAGGTTAAAAGCTAAAGGCGGACTAAATGTTGATGCAAAAACTCTTCGAGCAATGTCTGACTTAGTGAGAAAAGCTAACCCGCAGTCGCCAATATGGCAAACCAGACCAGGCAGCGGCTCGGCTTTGCAGCAATTTGCTGGCAGAGCTCGCAGAGATCTACAGAATATCATTGACAGTTTGTAGTTCATCACTATTCGTGTACTAAAACTTCGCAATTGTGTATAATATAGACACAAGTAAGCGAAAGGAGTGCGCAATGGCGTTTGGGCCGATGATGAAATTAATAACCGATAGAGGTTTGTCGGTTGAGTTAGCGCCGTTTGCGCGCGATAATCTAAACGTGTTTGTCGAGGGTTTTGCGCGCGGTACGGTAACGCAATACTTGTCAGCGCACCGAGCACAGACGATTGAGACCGAGCAAGCCTGGTATGATGAAATGATCAAGAACAAAACCAGCCTGAACTGGGGTATTTGGGTTGTAGACGGCGACAAGCGCCAGCTGATCGGCAACACAGCGCTTACCGAAATAACCAAAGATCACGTTCATTATGCGACTAGCGGTATAGTTATTGCCGATAAGAAATATTGGGGCCAGGGGATTGCTAGTGCTTGCCATCGGGCGCGGACGTGGTATACTTTCGAAAATCTAGGCCTGCACCGAATTAAGTCGGCGGTTATTCACGGCAACGCGGCGAGCTGGCGGGCGCTTGAGAAGTGCGGCTACGAACTTGTCTATACCGAGCGCAATGAAGAGTTCGTGAACGGTAAATTACGCCACATGGATTGCCTGGAATGCCTCAACCCGGCAGATTGGGCCTGGCGGCAGTGGTGGGGCGACGACCGTCCGCCGCGAAAGAGCTTGGAGGCGCGCAAACGGGCGCAAGCGGCGGTTGATTGGGCGCGGCAAAACGTGACGCTAGAGTAGTTGTTGGTGCTGCTCGTTGAAATTATCGACGACGAGAACTGGCTGGTTGCTATTGATGTACTGTGCGATATCGGTGTGCTGTAGAAATTCGGGGTAGAGAACGCATTGCGACGGGTCGATATACTCGCAAAGCGCTAATTCTTGAGCGCCATGCGTTGTTTGGCTAATGTCAATATCGGTAAAGTCATCAGGATTATCGACCGCGAAAAAGAACTCTAGTTCCTCTTCGTAGCCAGCCCGCGATGATGGGAATTGCTGGATGAATAGCAATTTGCCAGGTTTGGCAGTTATGCCAGTTTCTTCGCGTAACTCACGGATTAGACACTCAGCCAGCGACTCGTGCGGGTCAAGACCGCCGCCTGGCACAGCATAATACGGGGATGTCTGGTCGCCGCGGCGATGTTTGACGGCGAGTATTTTTCCTTCGCGATAAATAATAGCGCGCACATTAATACGTCGCCCAGTATATAGACTTTCGGTTTGTGGCATTAGGCCTCCTTGTTGATTAAGTTTGAATAGCTTGCGATTAGCTTAATTTAGCAGGGGCTAGCATTAAGATTATAATATCAAGGATATTATTCGGTTTCCAGGAAAAAGTGTCCGGAACTAACCCTATTATCATCGCTTTGCTGAAAAACAACGGTTAGGGGCCTTTGACCGCTATCTCTCAAACTAGGGTAATTGGTCGTACCTCTGGCTTCGAGTCGAGACGAGCTATTAGGCTCAAATAATCCATCTGCTTCGGCCACTCGAGTTAGCTCAGTAAATGAAGCTTCAACTTGATCAATAGTGTCTTCAACGTCTTCAACTGAGATTCTTCCTATACCAGCAGATACTTTTGCTGCTAGTATAATTCCTTCTCCGCGCCTAATTGAGTCGACGATATTGCTGTATGCTTCCTCTGGATTGACTAGGTGATACTCAGTAAGCCGCCATGGGCTTTCTGAACCGGTCTCCTCCCCAAAGAAGCTAGTCTCGCTAGACATGAGTTAATTTCTTCCCTGTGCGCGTTGGATTGCTATTTCGTTCATGCATATCTGCTATCTGCTCGTTTAATTTATACTTAATTCTAGCATATTCATCGTTATCTACAACACCAGAATCGTATAGGTTTTCAAGCATTTCCTTTGAAGGTCCCAGCATTTGCTCGTATGGATCGGCAGGCAGAATTGTGTGAATACGTTTGAGGGTCCTAGGCGAAAATGGGCAGACAGCTATCGTACTATCACCATACAGGTTGTTTTGCGCATTAGCCTCATCAGCTCCTGTTTTTGAAGATTTAATATCTATCGCTGTTTGCTTTCCCCGGCTGTCAGTTATAAGATAATCAATACCTTTCTTGTCTTGTTCGGTAGTCGCACGGACCACTTCAAAGCCCATATTTTCGAGAGCGAGCTCGGCTAGTAATTCTGTACGTACGCCCTTTATGTGATTCTCCATCAATTCACGGTAATAAGGTTTATCGGCTATAGGGATAAAATTATTTAGAAGCTGCATTGTGTCAGCTGGCGTGATAGCAGTGCCCCAGCGGTTAAAAATTTCGCGCAGCGAGTCGTTGAAAGAAGAATACAAACCAACAACTTTTTCGCGATTTTTAGGAGAAAGCCTCCTATTTGAGTCTCTAGCTGCTTTTTCGGTAGTTGCAGCGGCAATCCAGTCGCGATAGGTGCCGTAGAGCTTGTAAAACTCTTGTTGCTGGTTAGTTTCAGCAGTTGGATGTTCAACTTGTTGCATTAATTGTAATAGATTGTGCGCAGCTCGCCCGATACCGCGCTGCGGACGTTCTGGATCGATCGTATGCGCTTCTTTTCGTAATTCTCTCGCAGTCTATTGGCTTTTTAGCCAGAAGTCTTGGCGGCGCCTTAGCTGAACTATAGGAAGCGTACTCATACCCTTATTGTAGCATAAACATGATAAAAAAGCAATAGCATGACGTGATATAGATGAAATAACCTTTGTTGTCTGCTATAATAAAGTAGTTATTGTTAACGCGGAAGTGATAGAGACGAGAATTTGCGGCGCGCGGCTTTGAATCGCCAAGCCTAGCCAAGACGATTTTTCATCCCTGTTACTTGCCGCGAAGAAAGGAGCTCTTTTATGAGTATTATTAACCCGAGCGGCAAGGAGATTTTTAGTGTTACCACCGAGCTGTGCGGCCGGTCGCTGACGTTGGAGGTCAACCGGGTTGGCTTCCGGACGACGGGTAGCGTGCTGGTGCGCTACGGCGATACGGTGGTCTTGGGCAGTGCCCAGGTAGGCAGTCGGCCGGTGCAGCTGGATTATTTCCCGCTGTCGATTGATTATGAAGAACGATTTTATGCGGCGGGCAAAATTTCTGGCTCGCGGTTTATCAAGCGCGAAGGCCGGCCGAGCGACGAAGCAGTGCTGATCGGCCGGTTGATTGACCGTCCGATTCGGCCGCTGTTTCCAAAGGGCTACCGCCAAGAAGTGCAAGTGGTGGCGACGGTGCTGAGCATGGATCCGGATTTCCGTCCGGACGTGGTGGCGATGATTGCGGCGTCGAGCGCCTTGATGCTGACCGGGACGCCGTTTGACGGTCCGGTGGCGGGCTTGCGGGTGGGCCGCGTGAATGGCGAGTTTAAGGCCTTTTTGACGCCCGAGGAGCGTGAGCAATCTGATTTGGATCTGGTGGTGGCTGGTATCGAGAGCGGCATCACTATGGTAGAGGCCGGCGCTAAGGAAGTATCAGAAGAGGTAATTGTCGATGCCATGGCCTGGGCGCACCAGATGATGCAGCCAGCGATTGACTTGCAGCGAGAGTTGGCAGCTAAAGTGGCGCCAGCTGCGCAGGAATATGAATTAGTTTTACCTGATGAAGCAATTCAGCAGACGGCTGATGAGTGGGTTGACGGTAAATTAGGCGAGAAAATCCGCCGGCCGTACCCGGAGCGCAACGAAGTGGTTAATGAGATTCGCTGGGCATTCCATGAGGCAATGGCCGAAAAGCTGGGTTTGAATGCTGAGGAATACGACGAAGTACGCGACGAATACGATGAAGCATTTACCTTAGCGCTGCATAAAGATGTTCGCCGCGGTATCGTTGAGGACGGCAAGCGCCCGGATGGCCGCGCTTTGACGGAAATTCGCCCGTTAAGCTCAGAGGTTGGTTTGCTGCCGCGAGCGCACGGCTCAAGCCTGTTTACCCGCGGCGTGACGCAGGGTATGAATATTGTCACTTTGGCGCCGCTGAGTTACGCGCAGCTGGTTGATACCATGGAGGTTAACGACGGCGAACGGCGCTACATGCATCATTACAATGCGCCTGGCTATACGGTTGGCGAGGTCAAGCGGATGGGCAGCCCGGGCCGGCGCGAAATTGGCCACGGGTACTTGGCGGAACGGGCCTTGACGCCAGTGTTGCCGAGCGAAGAAGACTTCCCATACGCCATTCGCAGCGTCACCGAAATCATGAGCCAGAATGGTTCAACATCGATGGCAGCGACCTGTTCGAGCTGTCTGGCGTTGATGGATGCTGGTGTGCCTCTCTCGGCGCCGGTTTCTGGTATTGCTATGGGCTTGATGATGGATGGTGATACACCGTATGTATTGAGCGACATTGCCGATGCTGAGGATTTTGCCGGTGATATGGATTTCAAGGTGACTGGTACAGCCAAGGGTATCACGGCGCTGCAGATGGACATGAAAGTGCATGGTTTGCCAGTGGCGGTGCTGCGCCAGGCGATCGAGCAGAGTAAGGCGGGCCGGGCGCATATTTTGCAGCATATGTTGAGTGTGCTGCCAGCGCCGCGGGAAGCACTCAGCCCGTACGCGCCGCGGATTGAAAAGCTAAAAATTGATCCAGATAAAATCGGCGCGGTCATCGGCAAGGGCGGCGAGGTGATTAACAAGATTACCAGTGAGACTGGCGCTGAAGTTGATATCAAGGAAGACGGTCTGATTACCATCGCTAGCCCAGACGGCGCATCGATCGAAAAAGCCCTCAATTGGATCAAGAGCCTGGTCGAAGAGCCGGAGGTCGGCAAGATTTACGAAGGCAAAGTCGTCAGTATCAAAGATTTCGGGGCGTTCGTGAATATTTTGCCGGGGGTTGACGGGATGTTGCATATTTCACAACTATCGGATAAACGAGTCGGCAAAGTAACTGATGTCTTGAAAGAGGGCCAAACGGTACGTGTTAAGTTAACAGAAATTGATAACCGCGGGCGCCTAAGCTTGACAATGAAGGGAATTGAACAGCGATAATATCTCTACGTAAACGAATACTATACGGAACAGCTTAAATTTTGCTATACTTAGTAGAGATACACTTATAAAAGAGGGGAAGTCTATGAACAATCAACCGCAACCACCTGAATCGCCGCAGCCAGTGCCGCCTGCGCCGCAGCCAGCTCCAATGTCTGCGCCGCCTATGCAACAGCAGCCAGTGATGCCGCCGCAAATGCCAGTTAACAAAGGTCTCAGCAAAGGGGCTTTGTGGGGAATAATTGGCGGTTCCGTTGGCTTTTTGCTGCTAATTATCGTAATAGTGGTTGTCTTGCTGCTTAATATGGGGCCGAGCAAAGAGGATTATCGCCAAGCTATTTCGTGGATGAACGATGAAAGCTCGAAATTGAACAGTTTGCAGTATTCGTCTGTGCGCAATCCAGAAGCCTACAAAGAAACAGTTAATAGCGCTATCAAGAGCCGCGACGAGTTAAACGACAAATTGTCGAAATCTAAGATTATGCACGATAAAGATGTCAAAGAAGCTTACGACAAATACAAGAAAGCTTACGACGTCGCTAAACCCGAAATGGAAGGCTTGTCGCAGTACGTGGAGGTTTATAGCGAAGTCAGAAAAAAATGCGATAACGTATTTTATCTTGGCCATATAAGCAAGAAACCAGATGAAGTCGACAAAGAAGTTGACCAAAAATACGGCGATTGCACATCTCTGATGCAGAAACTGAGCAAATCGGACAATAGCAACGTGGCTAGCTTTGGCAAGGAGTGGAGCGATTACTACACTTCGCTGAAGAAATACTATGTCGAATACGCTAGAGCCTATACCAGCGGTAATTTCAGCGCTCGACCGCGCCGTCCAACCGAACCGTCAACTACCGGCTATACGTTAATTACTAACGCCAGCCGCAAAGTTACTGATAGCGGTATGGATCGGTACTACAACGACTTTTCAAGCGTTGTCAATCAAAAATTAACTGCGCTGCGTTAATATTCGCCGCGCCGGTAGTACCCTCTGTATCAGCAGAGGGTACTGTTTTGGTAAAATGTAATTATGAATAAGCAAGCTGAATTAGACGCCTTGGCGGCGGAAATTATCGAAGCTGGGATTTGTTTGGAATTGGCGGCTCAAGCAACGCAGCTGGTGATGGGCGATGGCAATGCTGATGCTGATATCGTATTTATTGGCGAAGCACCAGGCAAGAATGAAGATTTACAAGGTAAACCGTTTGTCGGTGCAGCGGGGAAATTTCTCGACGAGATGCTGGCGGCAGCTGGTTTGCAGCGCCCGGACGTTTATATTACCAACATTGTGAAGTATCGGCCGCCAAATAACCGCGATCCGATGCCAGAGGAGAAGCGTCAGTTTTGGCCGTATTTGATGCGGCAATTAGAAATTATTCAGCCAAAAGCGGTGCTGACATTGGGGCGGCACAGCGGCGGTGGTTTTATCCCTGGCCTGCGGATCAGCCAGGACCACGGACGGCCGCGGCGGGTGCGCTTGCATGAATTGGAATTTGTAGTGATTCCGCTATATCATCCAGCAGCAGCGCTATATAATGGCGGTATGCGCCAGACGCTAATTGACGATTTTATGCGGGCGGCGGCGTTTGTGCAGCAGAATAATCCTGAATCGTAAGATTGACACGCTGGTAACCTATAGATATTTGCTCAAAAGCCGGGGCTTATTCCCAATTCGTTTATTAAACTCTTGCAAAAGCTAGCCTAGTGTAGTATAGTGGATAATCGATATCCACTATATCTAATTCATGAAAGGACTTTATGAAACTATCGGGAGCTGTTGAACAAGCTTGCTGTATTATGGCAATTTTAGCTGATCCGCAGAGAAAAGCGCCGATGACCAATGATGCTTTGGCGGAAAAGATGGTAGTATCGCCGACGTATCTGAAGAAAATTAGCCGCAAGCTGGTGGTAGCACGGTTGATTACCTCGACGCAGGGTGCTGGCGGTGGTTTCATTTTAGCGAGGGAAATGAGCCAAGTAACGCTGCATGATGTGGTGTTGGCGATTGAAGGCGAAGCGCCGTTTTTTCAGCCTCAAGGAATTGTCGAAAGAGTGTTTGCGTCGCGGCCTCGCCAGGTGGAAATTGGCATGAATATGATTGAAAAAGTCTTTTCCGAGGCGCAAGAGAAGTGGAGCGAGTATCTAAAAACGGTAACGTTAGCAGACGTTGTCAAGGAGGTAATGCATGGTTGAAAAATTAAAGCGGCTGTCAAATAGACGCCGCGTTAATATGGTGCGAGCTGAATGGCGGCACCTCTGCAAAAACAAAATATTACTACTGTCGATGGCGGTTATTTCGTTTATCCCGATTATGTACAGCGGATTTTTCTTGGGCTCAATTTGGGATCCATATGGGCAGGTGAAGAATCTGCCGGTAGCGTTTGTTAATGAGGACAAAGGCGCGCAGCTGAACGGTCAAACGGTCAATATTGGGCAATCGGTCGAGCAAAAACTCAAAAGTAATCATGATTTGGGCTGGGAGTTTGTGAATAAACAGCAAGCCGATGACGGGGTTAGTAGCGGACATTTCTATGCGGTGGTGACTGTGCCGACGGATTTTTCGGCAAAAGCGGCGTCAATTACGCAGAATAAACCGCAGCAGGCGGTGATTCACTACACGACTACGCCAGCCAAGAACTATATCGGTTCGCTGGTCAGTAATCAAGCGGCTGAGAAAGTCAAAACGTCGGTGGCCGAGCAAATTACTCAGGCGTATGCTAAAGGCGTTCTGGAAAATGTAGATAAACTTGGCGATGGTCTGGAAACGGCGGCGGGTGGCGCGTCCACCCTGCATGGCGGTTTGACGCAACTGCAAGCCGGCGCGCAGACGTATACTGGCGGCGTCCGGCAATTGGCGGTAAATCAGCGGGCAATGGCTAATGGTTTAGCGCAGCTCGGCGATGGATCGCGCCAATTGCAGGCAGGTTTGGGGCAATTGTCGAACGGTTTGCCAAGCGAATCGCAAGTTGCGCAGTTAACAAACGGTATGAAACAGTTGCAGGCAGGCCTTAATCAATTAAATACCAGCGTCCATAACCCGTCGCCTGTGCTTGTGAGCCAACAGAATAAGGTACAGAATGAGGCGCAAGCTTTGGCGCAAACGATGCAAACGTCTTTAGCTGATTTATCAGCAGCAGGTGTTGTGTTGAAAGATTTGGGCAGCCAGGCGGTAGCTTCTGGCGGTTCGACAACCATAACTTTGCCGCAAATTAGCCAGCTTTCCCAGGCGCTTAATAAAACGCAAACGATTAGTATGCAAGCAGCTGCGCTACTTAAAGATTTGCAGATACTTACTCAAAGTCTGTCAACGCAGCAAGCACAATTGCAAACTGGCGTTTCGACGCTGACTAATGGAGTTAACCAGCTGGCGCCGAATGCAATCACTGCTCTTAATGGTTATAACAGCGTAAGAGCAGCGAATAATCAGTTGCTGGCCGGCTCGACATCGCTGGCGAACAGTCTGGCGCAAGCGCAATCCGGTAGCCAACAACTGGCGAATGGCGCGCAGCTGTTAGACAGCCGCTCCAGTATACTAACGAATGGCGCTTCGCAATTGGCGGGCGGCGCGGATACTCTGGCCACGAAGCTAGCAGACGCTTCCCGGCAACTCAAAATACAACCAACTGGCGCAGCCACTCAGCAGCAGATGGCGAATCCAGTGAAGTCGGAAACGACCAAGCAGGGTGACGTGCCGAATTACGGCTACGCGCTGGCGCCGTACGTGTTGTCGCTGAGCTTGTTTGTCGGGGCGATTGCTCTGAATATTATTTATCCAATCCGCAAAACTTTTGCCGAGCAAGAAAACGCTTTTCGCTGGTGGCTAGCCAAAGCTTCGGTTACTGGCTTGGCGGCCTTCGTTCAGGCAACGATCTTGATGCTGATAATGGTTTACTGCTTGGGTCTAGTGCCAGATCATCCAGTGAACTTCATCGGGGCGATTTATTTGACGTCGTTTGTCTATATGTCGATCGTGTCGCTACTGGTAATTGTACTGGATAATCCAGGACGCTTCCTGGCGATGGTGCTATTGGTATTGCAGCTGGGGTCGAGCGAGGGGACGTTCCCGATTCAAACAGCCAATGGCTTCTTTCAGGCGGTTAATCCGCTGGTGCCGATGACTTATTCTATTCGGGCGCTGCGCCAGGCTATTTCGGGAGGCTTAGGCAGTTCGTTCTATAGCGATAGCATGTGGGTGCTAGCTGGATTCTTGCTGGCGGCTAATCTGCTGATGATCGGCTTCTTCATCTACCGCGGCAAGCGAAAATTCGCTCATACTTCGGTGGATGGCGACGATTAATCCTCTTTGAAGCTTTTAGAAAATGCCAGCGTCTTTGGGAAAACGGCGCTGGCATTTTGGTTGGCGTAGGGTTATTTTTGACAAAATACGGGCAGTTTGCTAAAATAAAGCTACTAACGAGAGGGATTTCTAGCGATTAAAAGCACCTCTCTACCTGGTTTTTAGATTATTGTAATAAAAAAGGAGTATAACAATATGGGTCAGCGGCGACTGGCAACCCCCAAAGGCGACGATACTGGTAAACGCCCTTTGCAGGTTAAACAAAAATCAACCAATACTGTACTGAACGCGACAACTACGCGCAAAGGCGAAGTCTTTCGGGCGCAGCGGCGGATGTCGGAAGGTGTCAATGCGCAGGCTAGCCAGCATCTGATTAATGTGCCGGTCAACAAATCGGTATATAACGGCTATGGCGGCAAGCAATTCAGCCTAAAAGACCAGCCGAAACGTCCGCGGGCACCGCGGCCAACGCTGAAGGTGATTCCGATTGGCGGTGTTGGCGAGATGGGTATCGGCAAGAACATGACGGCGATTGAATATGACAACGATATCATCGTCATTGATATGGGGTTCTTGTTCCCAGGTAGTGATTATCCGGGTATAAATTATATAATTCCTGATACTCAGTGGCTGGAAGAAAATAAGCATCGGATTCGAGCGCACGTCTTTACGCACGGCCATCTCGACCACATTGGCGCATTCCGGCATATCATCCCGAAATTGCCAGCACCAGTTTATGGCACGAAGTTCACGCTTGGCATGCTGCAGCGGACGATGGAAGAGACAGATGGCGCTTTCACGCCAGAATATCACGAATTAAATCCAGAAAATCATGATACTGTACAACTTTGTGATTCATTTAGTGTTGAGCTGGTACGCGTTAATCACTCGATTCCAGATGCAGCTGCTGTAGTGGTGCGGACGCCAGTTGGTAATATCCTCTCGAGCGGCGACTGGCGTATTGAAGAAAATCCGGTCGACGGCAAGAAATTCGATTTCAACCGGATTAACGAAATTGCCGAAAAAGAAGGCTTTTTGCTGTTTATGAACGAGTCGACTAACTGTGAAAGTGACGGTACGCATACACACGGCGAATTTGACATTCAGCACAGTATGGGCGAGGTGATGGATAAGTGGTCGAAGAGCCGGATTATTGTCAGTAGCTTTTCTAGCCAGTTGCATCGGATTCAGCTACTTCTCGAGGAAGCGAAAAAGCATGATCGCAAAGTGGCGTTCGCTGGATTTAGTATGATTCAGAACCTGGAAGTAGCACTGCGTTCGGGTGTAATCAAAGTCCCGAAAGATACTGTAGTCAAGATGGAAGATTTGATTAAACTGCCTGATAACAAGATAACAATCGTCTGTACTGGTAGCCAAGGCGAGTTCAATGCGGTACTCAATCGGATGGCAACTGGCGCCCACAAATACGTTAAGATTAAGGGCTCGGACGTAGTAGTCTTAAGCTCGAACCCAATCCCTGGCAACGAGAAATACGTAGTGCGGACAGTTGATGGCCTGATGCGCGAGGGCGGCGAGATTATTCAAAATGGCAAAACACACCTAACTGGTATCGGGCCGCTGCACCTATCGGGTCACGGCTATTACGATGACCACGTGCGGGTGATTAATGCGGTCAAACCGAAGTATTATCTGCCTAATCACGGCGAGTTTCATATGTTAGTACACAATGCACGCTTGGCCGAGAAAGAATGCGGTATTCCGCGGCAAAATATATTTGTTTGTGATCCAGGCGATATCATTGAGTTTACTAGCGATGGCGCGCATAAAATTGGCCGCATTGTTCACTCTGGCGGTACGATGTATGATGATGCCGGCGCGGTAGTCAGCGAAGTGGTGCTCAAAGACCGTATCCACATGAGCCAAGAAGGTATATTTATAGTCATATTGACGGTTCAGCGCGGTACGGGGCGGCTCTTGACTAGTCCAGACATTATCAGCCGCGGGTTTATTTATATGCGCGATAATGAAGAGCTAATGGGAATGATCCGCCAATATCTCAAGCAGAAAGCGGCGCGTAGTTTCTCTGGTAAGTATGACATAGAGGTGGTCAAAAAAGAAATCAAAGACGAAGTAACGCATATTTTGTATGATCAGACGCGGCGAACGCCAATTGTTATTCCAGTGGTTAATGAAGTTGGCGGCGCAGCGAAAGCGCACGGCCGCGCCCCGCAAGCTAAATCTGCTAGCCAGCCGTTGATGCCGCAGCCGTCAGGCAAGCGTTTCCCGCGCAAACAGACCCCTGATACCGAGACAGTAGTGCCGCGCGACCGCTCAGATAGCCGCTCGTACTAACAGATATGTACATGAGGTTTTCTAGATAAAATTAGATATTGTAACATAAAATTGATACATTAACTATTTTTAGTTACGATCAAGACATGAAGAATATTGAATCTACCCCCCATCTTTATCAACGCCATTAGCAAGTATTAGTGTTTGTCCAGAACTCGCTGCAATTGAACCGTGGTCTACGCCAAATCCAAAAGTTAGAGTTTATTTTGAAAAATCTCGTCCGGACGCCTGGCCTATACTTCCGCCAAGAGATCAGCTCAATCCGCAAGCGCGGGAGGCGCTGGCTGTCTTTGATAAGGCAGACGAATTGCGGGCAGAACCTGGATATGAAGAAGTGTTGGAGCTGGCAGGCTTACGGGTAGAAGTATATATTAAAGATAGTAAAAAGCAGGCAGCGGAAAAACTAATAGACAAAGGGATTAGACTAGGAAAAATACCTCCAGAAGATAGGGAAAGTAAACTAGCAAGATATACAGAACGATCCGGATGGGTAAAATATGGGATAGAAAGACAAGTACTTAGTGGTGAGTTGCCTGGGGATAGCTTTCTGTGTAAACCTCTTCAACTAGGAAGTTCGGCTTTAGAAAGGCTGGCCATATTGGAAGCTCTTGGTTTTAATGAAGGAAACATCAAAGGTTCTATTGTATTTGGAAGTAAGCATAGATATGACAGAAAAGTTCAAGAAAGTGATAGGTTCTTTAGGTCAACAGAGAAAGAACAGAGAGAGCAGTTAAAATGTCTGCTTGATGACGCTAAGACAAATCAAGCGAACGAAGAAAAACGTAAAAAAGAGGCTGCTAGGGTAGCTGGTATTGAGAGAATGTCTGGAGGTGATGTAGAAAGGGTTGTTGAGTGGTTTGAATCTCGTGCGGAATCATTGCGGCAAGATGGCTATGTATTGAGTTCAATGGTAAACCTTGAGTCTAGCAGAGAGAAAGCTGAGCTTGTCAAAGGAAGTATCGCAGGACTGCGCCAATATTTTCCAGATTTGCGCTATCCAAGCGGCTTGAGTGTACTTGATTATTTATCAGAGACTTATGGTACGGATTCGACAGCAGCAGTATTGGTTGGCGCGCAGGTCGTAGGAACAGGTAAAGTTTATACTCTTGGTCTAGACTGGGCGACTGTTTATAGAAAGTTAGATTCCTCAGACAGCCGCTCGTACTAACAGATAGCGCTATTGCTTTTTGTAGTAATTTATGCTACAATAGTAGTATACCCTTTTAGATATAAACAGAGTACAATAGGTAACGGTTATGGCAAAGAAAAAGACGACGCGAACTCGAAAATCGACTAAAACAACTCGTACAGCACGCGCTAGCAAAGCAGCGAAAGCACCAGCACCGCAGCATGAAGTACCCTCTGGGTTTTGGCCGCAAGTTGCGGCGGTGCTATTGATGGCGCTATCGGTACTGCTGGTAGTATCGTGGTTCGGTGCGGGCGGTCCATTGCTTAATCAAATGCTAGAGGTGTCTAAGCGAACGATTGGCTGGGCGGTTTATATAGTGCCAGTTGTCGGTTTATATGTAGCTGTTAGAATATTTGGCGCCGAAAACAACCGATTGCCAGCAGTCATGAAATTTGCCTCGATTTTGATAGTTATTTGGTTCAGCGGCTTATTCGGGCTGTTTCGCGAAAAGGGTGCGCCGTCGACTGGCGGTGTTGTTGGCGATGGTTTGAATTCGGTCGTCTTGTCACTGGTCAATATACCAGTCGGTGTTTTTATTTATATTTTGCTGATTGCGATTACGCTATTGTTTGTGTTGCAACTGCGGTTTAGCGATATTGCAGCAATGTTCAAGACGGCAGTAGCCAGCAACGAAAAGGCAGAGAACGAAGCTAATGTCCAGGTCATGCGCAAAGCTGCCGAAGATGATCACGGCAAGATGGACGATTTCAAGCTTAACGAAGGCGTGCCAACAGTATCACAAGATGATAGTAAGCAAAGTGCCAAGCTTAAGAATAAACCGCAGGCTAAAAAAGCCGAAGCCGATCGCGACGACAAAATGGCGATGCTGGCGGTTAGTGATCCAAATTGGCAATTTCCTGGTCTTGATCTGCTTGAAAAGAAAGAAGCGCCAGCTGATGCGGGCGATATCAAGCAGAATGCGCGCATTATCCAGGATACTTTACGCGAATTTAACATTAATGTCGATATGGAAGGCGCTAATATCGGCCCTAAGGTAACGCAGTATACGCTGCGGCCGCCGGCGGGCATTAAGTTGAGCAAGATTACAGCGCTAGAAACCAATATTGCGCTGAATCTGGCAGCGTCGAGCTTGCGCATGGAAGCACCGATTCCAGGTAAAAAAGCTGTTGGTATCGAAGTGCCGAACAAGAAAGCGGCCGACGTGCGTATCCGTTCAATCCTCGAGAGCGCTGAATGGCGCCGCCGCAAAGAGCCGCTGAGTTTTGCGATTGGTAAAGACATTTCAGGACTGCCGTTTGTCGGCGAACTTAACAAAATGCCGCACTTGCTGGTCGCCGGACAGACAGGCTCTGGTAAATCGGTGATGATTAATACGCTGCTAAGTAGTTTGCTTTACCGCAACGCGCCGAGCGATATGAAATTAATCCTTGTCGATCCGAAGCAGGTCGAGATGGCACCGTATCAAGATATACCGCACTTATTAACGCCGGTGATTGTCGAGCCAGAAAAGACAATGAGCGCACTGAAGTGGGCGGTTAATGAGATGGAGCGCCGTTATAGCTTGCTGGCCGAGGAGCGAGTACGTGATATCAAGACTTACAATGAGCGCGCTAAGGCGAAAGGTAAGAAAATCGGCGTTGCCGATGAAAAGGGCAATGTACAGCAAGTTGATGAAGGTACAATGCCATATATCGTGATTGTGATTGACGAGATGGCCGATCTGATGATGGTAGCCAAGCGTGATGTCGAGGGCCTGATAGTCCGTCTGGCGCAGAAAGCGCGGGCGGTTGGTATTCACTTGGTGCTGGCGACGCAGCGTCCGAGCGTTGATGTGATTACCGGCTTGATCAAAGCAAACGTGCCGGCGCGCATTGCCTTTACGGTAGCTAGCCAGACGGATAGCCAGACGATTCTTGATCAGGCTGGCGCCGAGAAACTGCTGGGCCAAGGCGATATGCTAATCAAAACTGCTAGCATGCCGAAACCGAAGCGTATTCAGGGCGCTTGGGTGATGGATAGCGAGGTGAATAAAATTACTGATCAACTGCGGATGCAGGCGCCGCCGCAGTACAATGATGAAATCGTTAGCCAGCCAGTGCAATTGAATGGTAAGGGCGGGGTAGTGATGGATTTTGGCGGCAACAGTGGCGACAATATGTTCAAAGATGCAGTGCAAGTGGTAGTGCAGATGCGCAAAGCATCAACGTCGTTATTACAGAGGAAACTACGGATTGGTTATTCGCGAGCAGCGCGGATTATGGAAGAAATGGAAGAACAAGGAATTATCGGTCCGGCAGATGGTTCGCGGCCGCGCGAAGTGCTGATTTCAAGCGCAGACGAGATTAACTCGGGCGGCGATTTCTAGGGTTAATTTGCGCCAACGTACTCGCCGAGGATAGTCACCTCGTGATTACTGTGCTCTATATCGCAGATAGCTTGGTAAAGCGTTTGCCCGGCGCAGTCAACAACCACAAAAAATTTATACTTCCAGGGCTGCCCAACGATCGGTTGCGACTGCAGCTTGGCGAGGTTGATGCGACGTTTGGCGAATATCTGCAATACCTCGACGAGGGCGCCAGGCTGATGGTCGGTAGTGATAACCAGCGACGCGCGATTAGCATCTTTTGGGGTGTCAGACGGTTCAATCACTAAAAAGCGGGTAATATTATCGGGATTGTCGTGGATGGAACGCTGTAGTATTGGCAAATTATATAATTCAGCAGCAGTTTGGCTAGCGATAGCGGCGCATTGCCGGGAGCCATTTTGCTTGATAAATTCGACGGCGCCAGCGGTATCAAAAAATTCAATTGGTGTTGCCTGCGGTAGGTGTTCCTGCAAGAAATAGCGGCATTGAGAAAGAGCTACCGGGTGAGAATAAACCTCAGTAATATCGCTGATTTTGGCGTTTGGCAGACCGATTAGCATTTGCTCGACAGGCAGCTTGATTTCGCCGACGATCGGCGCACTGCATTCCTCGATATAACGGTAAACTTCGTTAATGCTGCCAAATAGGGTGTTTTCGACCGCTGTAACGATCGCGTCGGCGTCGCCGCTGTCGTAGGCGGCAAAAACTTCGCTGAAAGTGGTGCAGGGTATAATCTCGGCGTCGGCGCCGTACCACTGCTGGACGGCTTGGTCGTGAAACGAGCCAGCTTGGCCCTGGATAGCGATATGCATTCTAGTATCATAGCATAATTGTGATTTTGACCACAAAGCTAGATGGTAAAAGTATTAAAATCTGCTAGCAGGGTATTTAAGGATTGCAATGGCTAGATAATTGCGGCGATATGCTTGACAAATTATCAAATATGGAGTATAATATCGAGATATTTACATAATTAATTATCTGTAGTTAGAAAGGCTACGATAAATATATGGGTAAAACTAGAGAGTTTAGCTCTATTTCAGGCACTGAACGGCCTGGCAGAGGGGAAAAGTGGAAACGCCGCGCGAAGGAACTAGGTGCTCTTGCTCTATCTGTTGCGGTAGCTTTTGGTCTCTATCATGAAGCACATAAGCCCGCGATGAACGATGGGCAAATGCGCGATATGACAGATAACGTGCGTGCAGTCGTTTTGAATAAGGCTGAAGAAATTAGAAAAGATGGCTCTAGAGAGGGAGGTTCTTATCTAACTGGCGACGGCAGATCTCTTCGTATCGATGTAGCTGCTGGAATGCCAGCTGGCAATACATCAGGGACTGGTGTCGGTGAAACTGCGGATTATAATAGAGATGAGGGAATGAGTGTTGAACTATGTTTACGAGAAGAAAGAGACCCTAAATATGGCAAAGCTGATCACGGTTCATATTTATGTGCTACTTTTAGCTCAGAGAATAGTTCAGTATTGAGGGATATAAAAACAAATGACGGTAAGATCAATCCTGATAAGGCTATAAAATTTGTAGGAAGCGATGACGCTAGCGTTAGTAGAATTTATTACTCCTGGGATTCCGACGAAAACGGGCGCGTTGAACCTTTTGAATGCCCTCCAGGTAAGAAATGTAGGGGTGATCTGAGCTGGACTATTTATGTAAATAAAGATGAGGGTGTAGACAAGAGAAAGGAGGGTGTCTATTCAGGCGACGGTGCAGTACATCAAGTAGATGAGTTGCTTGCTGAGGTTAAAGATCGTTGGGATAACTAAAAGTTTTCAAAATAATGAGTAGGTAAAAAAGTGCCCGTGTAGTAACGGGCACTTTATCCGTGCTGGGGGTACGTATGAAGCTAGCTTTTTCATAGCAGATAGGGTATAATATTAAGTGATATAAACCTAAGGTTGCGTGAGATAACGTAACCATCCGTACGGATACCAAGGAGGTAATGTATGAGAGAATACGAGCTGACGGTTCTTATTCGGCCTGATTTGGAGGCGAATTTGGACGCGGTGCTTAGCAAGGTCAAGCAGCTGATCGCCGATAACGGCGGTTCGGTTAAGGCCGAGGACAATTGGGGCAAAAATCGCCTCGCTTACAACATCAAAGGCGAAGATTTTGCGGTATATGTGTCGATGGATGTCGAGCTGCCAGCAGACGCACCGCTCAAGATTAACAATGCGCTGAATATTAGCGACGAAGTTATCCGGTATTTATTGGTTAAGATAGATCACAAAGCGCGTGCTGCTTTGGCAGAGGCCAAGAAGCGCGCGGCTGAGCGCGAGGCTGAAAACAGCGAAGATTAAGCCATAAATAGGAGGGAAATCTATCATGGCAAAGGGGTTTAACAAAGTAATATTAATGGGAAACTTGACGCGCGACGTTGAACTGCGGACAACGACGAGCGGCCAGAGCGTAGCTAATTTCAGTTTAGCGGTTAGCCGTAGCTGGCGCAACCAAGACGGCCAGCAGCAGGATCAGACCAGCTTTATCAACTGCGTGGCTTGGGGCAAGCCGGGCGAGATTATCTCGCAATATGTCAAAAAAGGCGCGCCGCTTTTGGTGAGCGGCCGGCTCGACCAGCGTAGCTACGAAGATAAAGACGGTAATAAGCGGTCGGCTGTCGAGGTGGTTGTCGAAGATTTCAACTTTGTTGGCGGTCGTAACGACGGCAATGCGCCGGTAGCAACACCGCCACCAGCAACTAGCGCTAAAGACGTGGTAGTCGAGGATATCGACGACAAGCCAATCGACTTAAGCGAGATTCCATTTTAACTATTAGAAAGGATTATAAAATATGGCAAAAAAAATGCGCAAGGATGCTCCAGTAGTGTTTTCGTACAAAGAGGTGAAGACACTGTTGCGCTATATTAGTCCGGTGAGCGGCCAAATCGAGCCAATTGCCAAGACGGGCTTGAGTGCTAAATTGCAGCGGATGCTGGCTCGCGAAGTAAAGCGGGCGCGTCATCTGGCGCTGCTACCGTTTGTGACGCGAGATTAGGGAATTTTCCAGCGTACGAAATGCTTTATCGTGCGCTGAAGGGTATTTCTAAAGACGCAAAAGGAGATGAAATGTATCAACCAACTGATTTGAAAAAAGGTGTAGTGTGCCAAATTGATGGACAGCCATATCGAGTGACTGATTACAACCAGAAAGTGATGGGCCGCGGCGGTTCTATCGTTAATGTCAAATTGAAGAATTTAATTACTGGTGCGGTTATTCCCAAAACGTTTAAAGGCCAAGATAAGATTGAACCAGCCGAAGTGACTAGCAAAACTGTCCAATATTTATACAATGACGGTTCAGCTTTCTTTTTCATGGATCCGAATAGTTTTGAGCAGTTTGAGCTGTCGGCTGATTTGGTTGACGAAGCTAAAAACTTCATGAAAGAAGGCGACGAGCTGGCTTTGCAATTCTTTGACGGTAAGGTGATAACCGTCGAGATGCCAAAAAATGTTTATTTGGAAGTGACCTATACAGAGGCGGTGGTTAAAGGCGACACGACTAGCAGCGTCTTGAAAGATGCGACGCTTGAGACGGGTGCGGTTATCAAAGTTCCGGCTTTTATAAAGGTTGGCGATATTATTTCGGTTGATACCTCTACAGGCGAGTATCGCGAACGCAAGAAATAATTTATTAAACTAAAATGAATATTTTTGCAGCGTGCTAAAATGTAACTATGACTAACAAGCGAGTGCGTGCCGTTGCAAGTGCCAAACGTCTGCACAAAAAAGTTAAACAAACATATCATTCGGCAATGCCCGAACAAAAACGCCACCGGATATTAATTTGGGCGGCGTTTTTTGTTGTAGCGGCGATTTTGGCTGTGCAAATATTGTATCCGCTTGATCGAGCGCTGCCACTAGCACGAATGAACGGTCGTTGGGTTGGCTGGCAGAGAGAGACAGACTCAGCTAACCAAGCGACATTAGTATTCCAGCGATCGAAAATTAAATTCATTATTGGCGGCAAACCGAGCGGTATTTATACGCTAAGTGAAGCTGGCGCTGATATTAAGGCCGAAGAAATGGCGCATCAGCTGGCGAACTATCCATTTTGGCTGCGTTTAGTGCCGTTTTCGATATTTTGGCAGCTGCCAAATGTGCAAACGCTAGATCTAGCTTTCACGCTGCCGACATTAGAGGTTTTTGCACAAAAAACTAGTTCGCAACTGTCGCGGCCGCCAATAAACGCTGGCGTGGCGTTTAAAGACGGTCAGCTAACGGCGGTTAATGATGTGCCGGGACATTTGGTGAGTGCGCAAGCTATCAAAAACGTGCTGCAAACAACCAAGTATTCATTTGCTGGCATGACGGAGCTTCGAATTGATGCTAAGTTACAAGAGGCGTCGCGCCGCAGTACGGCGTTCGCTTTTGTCCGTAATCAAGCCGAGCAAGCGTTGGCGCGTCCTTTGACGATTCGCGCTGCCGATCAGACGTTTGCAGTTGGCAATGCCGAGAAAGCTTCGTGGCTAGAGTTTGGCGAAACAACAGAGGGTGGTACGACCCTGGTGATTAACAGGCAAAAACTACAAAACTCAATTGATAATTGGTCAAAAGCAGCTGGACATCCGGCTGGCCAGACAAATATCAATATCGAGAACGGGCGAGAAGTCTCGCGAACCACTGGTGAGAAAGGCAGCCAAATCGATGCGGCTTCAATAGTGCAACCAGTCACTGATTATCTGCTGAGGGGTCAAGGTAGTGGCGTGATCTTGGCGGCGATGACTGATTTAGAGCCGAGCGTAATTTATAATAACCGCTATACTCCTACCGAAGATGGTTTGCGAGCTTATGTGCGCGATAAAGCGCGTCATGGCGCTTGGTTCTCGATTCGCCAGTTGGGCGGTGGCGGCTGGTCGGCGGATGCCGATGCCGAGGAGAGTGTCGTTAGCGCTAGTACTTATAAACTGTTCGTTGCTAAACGATTGTTTGATGAGATAAATGCCGGGGGAATTAGCTGGAGCGACCCGATGCTTGATACGACAGTGTCGGGCTGCTTTGATCGGATGACTATTGCCAGTACTAATCCATGCGCGGTGGCGTGGCTAGATAGATTTGGCCGGCAAAATCTGAACGATTTTGTTTACCGGCTAGGGTTTTCGCGAGCAGTGACTTTCACGCACGCGCAGGCGACTCATGTGTCGGCGGGTGATCTGACGAAGTTCATGGTCGGATTGGAAACCGGCTCGCTAATTAGCGGTGCTCAGCGCGAGCGGCTGTTGTATTCTTTGTCGCACCATCCTTATCGTTATGGTATACCGACGGGTAGCCAAGCACGCGAAGTTTATGATAAGGTTGGCTTTTTGTGGAACTACGTACACGACACGGCGATTGTCCGGCATCCGCGCGGTACTTACGTAATGACAATCATGACTCAGGGTAAATCATACGCAGCAATTGCGGCGATGACCCGCGACATTGAGCGGATTATGTATCCATAGTAGAATTGAGGAATGAAGCAACGGTTAGATAAATTGATACTGGCGCGCGGATTGGTAGGTTCGCGTTCGGAAGCCGAGAATTGGATTCGTTTGGGACGTGTGCGTGTTGGCGGACAGACGGCAGCCAAGCCGGGATTATTCGTTGATGAATTGGCGCCGATTGAATTAGCAGCGTCAGAGCGTTATGTGTCGCGGGCCGGATTAAAATTGGCGGGCGCGGCGAAAGCTTTTAATTTGAATTTTCGTGATAAGATGGTTTTGGATGTCGGCAGCAGCACGGGCGGCTTTACTGATTTTGCGCTGCAGCACGGCGCGAAGAAAGTATACGCCGTGGACGTCGGTACTGATCAGCTGCATCCGAGCTTACGCGGCAATAAACGAATTGAGCTGTATGAAAAAACTGACATTCGTGATTTTGTGCCAAGTGAAATTCCGGATATAGTGGTGATTGACGTATCGTTTATTAGCTTACGGCAGATTTTGCCGCACGTTGCAAAAATCGTTGATAAAAACACAACAATAGCAGCAATGGTCAAACCGCAATTTGAGGCGCAACGCCAACAGCTGACTCGCGGCGGTGTCGTTAAGAATGACGGCGTGCGGCGGGCAATCTTGCGCGAATTCGAGCAGTGGGCGCGTGCTAATTTTATAATTATTGATAAAGCAGACAGCGAAGTGAAAGGCGCGCACGGCAACTTGGAGCGGTTTTATATATTGAGAAAAGCTGGAAGTTGTTAGCGGCTTATGCGGCTGGCCGGTAATTCGCTGGCAAATTGGCCTGAGCTATATCAAATTTAAGCGATTAAATGCTAAATTATTTGCTAACGTTAAATCTAAATTCAACCACATCATCTGGCTGCATGACATAAGTTTTGCCCTCGGTGCGGATTTTGCCAGCGGCGCGGGCGTTAGCCTCCGAGCCGGCAGCGACTAAATCGTCGTAATTAACAACTTGGGCGGCGATAAAGCCCTTTTCGAAATCAGTGTGAATGACGCCGGCAGCTTGCGGTGCTGTCCAGCCCTGGTGGATTGTCCAGGCGCGGACTTCTTTCGGTCCGGCGGTTAAGTAGCTTTGTAATCCGAGCAAATCGTAGGCGGCGCGAATCATTTGCGTTAGTCCGGCTTCTGGCACGTCGTAACTTTGTAAGAGTTCGAGCGTATCGCTGGGGTTAAGGCCTTTAATTTCGTCCTCAAGCTTGGCGCAGATAAATAGGCTGCGAGCGTGCGGCACGAGATTGCGCAGGCTCTGCTTCTTGTCTTCGCTAGCCAGGGTTTCTTCATTGACGTTGAACACATAAATTACTGGCTTGGCAGTCAAAAGGTGTAAATCAGCGATATCGTCAGGATCAACGCCGGAAATTTCGTTAATTGGCGTGCCAGCGCGCAGTTTTTCAGCAATCACTTCTAAACGATTTTTGATAGCGCTAGCTTTGGGGTTGGCTTTGGCCTCTTTGGCGAGGCGAGTCAGGCGAGTTTCTAGCGTTTGCAAATCAGCCAGAATTAGTTCGGTATTGATAGTGTCGATATCGCGTTTTGGATCGATAATATTCTCGACATGAACGATATCGTCGCTTTCAAAAGCACGGACGATATGGACAATGGCATCGCATTGGCGGATGTTAGCTAGGAATTTATTGCCTAAGCCTTCGCCTTTGGAAGCTCCGGCGACCAGCCCAGCAATATCGACAAAAGTCACGGTAGCCGGGGTAATTTTCTCGGCGTGGTACATTTTGGCGAGGACGTTTAGACGCTCATCGGGTACCGGCACGATACCGGTGTTTGGCTCGATAGTGGCAAAAGGATAATTGGCCGCCAAAATATTATTATTAGTTAAAGCATTAAAAAGCGTGGATTTGCCGACATTCGGCAAACCGACAATTCCGATAGATAAACTCATAATCCTACATTATAGCATTTAAAGGGTATTGTCTGAAAAGTAATTATCTAAAAAGCTTGCGTTTTTTACTTTGCTTATGCATAATATAAGGTATATGAAAATTCAAAAAGGGATGGGCGATTTCTTTGCACTCGACATCGGTACCAACGCGGTGCGAGTATTGCAGCTAGCTGCTTCTGGCCAGGGCAGTTGGAATCTGGTTGCATACGGATATGTGCCTGTCGATCACAAAATTACCGCGAGCGACTCGCCAGAAGCACGGCGCCGGCTCGGCGAGGCCACGATGACGGCAGTAGGCCAGTCTGGTATTCGTACTAAAAATGTAGCGATTGGCTTGCCGTCGAGTAAGACTTTCACTACGGTTATTGATGTACCAGCGATGAGCGAAGCGGAACTGCGAGCGACTATGAAATACCAAGTTGATCAGTATATTCCGATGAGCAGTGACGAGGCGAAAGTTGACTGGGCATTGCTAGGCGGTTCGCTAAAGTCGCAAAACCAAAACGAAGTGTTAATCACTAGCGTGTCCAAGCAATATAGCGAAGAACGTCTGGAATTAATTGAATCGCTTGGTCTGAATGTGATAGCTGAAGAGCCAGATCCGTTAGCGATGGTGCGAGCGTTAGTACCAGCGACTGCTAGTAATTCAGCTTATATGCTGGTCGATATGGGCGAGTTATCGACAGATATCGCTTTGACTTATGGCGATACGCCGCGGTTAATCAGGACGATTCCGACTGGGCTGAACTCGCTAGTTAAGGCTGTAGCTCAGAACTTGAGCGTCCAAGAGGATCAGGCTCGCCAGTTTATCCTGAAATTTGGTCTAGATCAAAGTCGCCTCGAAGGGCAAGTCTTCCGTGCTGTCGAGATGACGCTTGATAATTTTGCTTCTGAATTGTCAAAATCGATTAAATTCTTCCAGAATAGGTATGAAGATGTGGCCGTTTCTCAAGCTTTGTTATCTGGATACGGCGCGACTGTGCCGCAAATTGATTCGTATTTGGCGGGCAAGATTAATATATCAGCGGTTGCAACTAGCCCTTGGCAAAATATAAATGTCTCGCAGAGTATGCAACAGCAACTAGCGCCGATTGCTAACGAGTTTGCTACGGCGGTTGGCCTAGCGAAACGGAGAAACTTGTCATGATTGAAGTAAACCTAATACCAGACGTTAAGCGGGAATATTTGCACGCTCAGCGGGTTCGTAACACGGTAATATCGGTATCAATGTTAGTGGCTGCAGCTGCGGCAGGTACTGTGATTGTGCTGGGGCTTGCTTTGGGTTCGCTGCAGTTTGCTAGCGGCCAGGCTGATAATGCTATTAAAAGCAAATATAAAGAACTTAGCGATAAACCAGATATTAATGATCTTTTGACTATTCAGAATCAGCTAACTCAGATTGATATGATCAGCAGTAATCGAGGCGTTAATTCACGCATCTTTGATACCTTGAGCGCGGTTAACCCGCAGGCGCCAAATAACGTGACTATGTCAACGGTACGTTATAATGCGTCAGAAAAAACGATTACCATAGAAGGCTCAACCGCTGGCGGTTTTAATGCGGTAGACGCGCTTAAAAAAACCATTCTTAATACTAAATTGAAATACACGAAAGATTCGGAATCTGCAGAAACGCCGCTATCTAGCTCTGTGAGAATTACCAACACGGCGTATGCCGAAGATTCTGGCGGAGAGAAGAAACTGACGTTTACTCTGACATTTTCTTATCCCGAAGAATTGTTGTCGAACAGCGTTAAAAGCTTAGTAATCGTTTCGCCGACTGGTTCGGTAGACGTGACTGATTCAAAAAAGCACGTGCCAGATTCGCTGTTTGAGGCAAAGACTTCAAACAAAAAGGAGGATAAATAATGGCGGAAGCAAAGAAAGATACCTCGCTAAATAAGCGCCGGCAAATTGATCGTAGCGGCCGCGTAATGTTCGGCTGGGTGGCAGGCGCGTCAGTTTTGGTTGGCTTTGCGCTGGTTATTGGCGGTTTTCTAGTACAGCGTATAGTTTTTGAGACGAAAGTTCTAGCCGAAAAGAATCAAACAACATCGACGCTTGATAGTAATATTAAGACGTATGACGGTTTGCGCGACAATATCCGCGTGTTAAACACCAATTCGGCGCTCGGCTCTGCAAAACTTAACGACAAGGAAGACCCGCTGCGTGTTATCTTGGATGCTTTGCCAGCTGACGACAACTCGCTAGCACTTGGCGCCTCTGTACAGAATTTAGTTGGTCGAGTGCCTGGCGCTAAGCTTGAGTCTTTCCAAACAGTTTCTTCGAACGAAAATTCCTCTGACAGTAACAAAAATAACAGCTCGTCGAGCGACAACAATGCCGATAATTCTAGAAGTGTTCAACAGATAGCCTTTACGATGGAATTATCAGCCAGCAATGCAGATATACTGCGCAATGTTTTGCGTAATTTCGAGAAGTCAATTCGCGTGATTGATATTGACGAATCGACGATTGAAGCGTCAGATTCTAAGTTTACGATGTCAATTTCTGGACATGCTTATTACTTGCCAGGCAAAACAGTTCAACTTAACAAGAAGGGGATAAAGCCGTGAAGAAGAGCGATATAGCGATGATTGTACTGATTGCCGGTTTGTCTATGCTAATAGCATTTACTATTGGTAACAATATTCCTGCGCTTAAGGCGCCGCGGGTTGGTACTAGTGTTAGTACTATCGAGAAAATGAGCAGTGATGTCAAAGAGCCAAGCTCGGAAGTTTTTAATTCTAATGCCATAAATCCGACAGTAGAAACAATAATTGGTTCATCTAGCTCGCTTAATTCACCTGATGCCGCAGCCAACCAGAACCAAAACCGGGATCGTAGTCAGAATCAAAATAGGTAGGAGTCTTTCTAGTGGCGTTGATGACCGATGACATTCAGGAGAAGCTAATCAAGCTCTTGGTTGACGAGGGTTTGGTTTCTCGTGAGGTTATTGATAGAGCCACTAAGCAGTCGGCTAAAACGAACAAGCCGTTGTTGACGGTTTTGGAAGATATCGGCGAGATAGACGACGAGCTGTTGACTCATGCCATTGCTCATGTTTCGGGCGTGCCGTATGTTAATTTGACGGCTAGTATTATTGACCAGAGTATCCTATCGTTGCTACCTAGCGATATTGCTGAGCGCTTCATGGCAGTGCCATTAGCTGAAGTAAATAACCGTTTGGCAGTAGCGATGATTGACGCTAATAACGTCCAGGCGGTAGATTATTTAGCTAACCGTATTCAGCGGCCGCTCAAGGTCTTTATGGCATCGGAAGCGGGTGTCCGTCATGTTCTCGACCAGTATAAAACCGACTTGTCGACCGTTGACGAAGCGGCGCAGGCTACTCAGGCCGAGGCTATTCAATCGTCAAGCGATATCAAAACTATCGTCCAAGATTCGCCGATTAGCCGGGCATTGAGTACTATCCTAGAGTATGCAGTCAAGAGTCGCGCTAGCGATGTGCATATTGAACCGCTCGAAAAATCGCTGAAAATACGCTGCCGCGTCGATGGCGTACTGCGCGAAGTTATGCAGCTGCCGAAGAGTATTGAGCCGGCGCTAGTTAGCCGCATCAAAATCTTATCCAATTTGAAAATTGACGAACATCGCATTCCGCAGGACGGTCAATTTGCAGTTAATGTTGCTGGAAAAGAAGTCGATTTGCGTATCGCTGTCAGTCCGGTTGTTTGGGGTGAACAGGTGGTGATTCGCTTGCTTGACAAAACTGGCAACACATTCGATCTAGAACAAATGGGTTATGTTGGTAGAGCACTACGAATGATTCGTAAAGGCATCAAGCGCCCTAACGGTATGATTCTGACAAGCGGCCCGACTGGTAGCGGTAAATCAACCAGCCTATACGCGCTGATTAAAGAAATCAAAACTGACGCGATTAACATTGTGACGCTTGAGGATCCAGTTGAGTATAAGATGGACGGCGTTAACCAGATTCAGGTTAATAACGACGTTGGTTTGACGTTTGCTAATGGCCTGCGCAGTATCTTGCGCCAAGATCCAGATGTAGTGATGGTTGGCGAGATGCGCGATAGCGAGACAGCTAACCTTGGCGTGCAAGCAGCACTGACGGGACATCTGGTGTTCTCGACACTGCATACCAATTCGGCGGCCGGAGTATTGCCGCGCTTACTTGATATGGATGTCGAGCCGTTCCTGATTGCTAGTACGGTCAACACGGTAATTGGCCAGCGGCTAGTCCGCCGCGTGTCGCCGCATCGCGATGCTTACTGGTCGAACCCGCTTGAGACGCAGATGATTCTCGAGACGGTGGGGCATTTATTGCCCAAGACCAAAGAGGACGTAGCGCGTGTGTCCGAGGATTTGGGCTACAAGGACTTGCCATTAGCCAATCAACGAGCCTACGTGCTGGTCAAAGGTCGCGATACGCCAGCTACGCCGCATGGCTATAGTGGTCGAGCTGGGCTGTACGAGGTAATGGATGTAAATGAAGGTATCCAAGACTTAATTGTTCGCCGGGCCACTAGCAACGAGATTCAGCGCAAAGCAGTCGAGGATGGTATGATTACAATGCGCCAAGACGGCTACTTGAAAGCCTTGCAAGGAATCACTACACTAGAAGAAGTAAACCGCGTAACGTCGGCAGACACAGCATAAAAGGAGGGGACAATGCCAGAACAAGAATTACGGATTGAAGTTTTACTAGAGGAAGTTATCAAGCGTCGAGCTAGCGACTTGCATATTCAAGTTGGTTTGCCGCCGATGCTGCGAATTGACGGTACATTGATAGCTATTGCTGGCTTTGATGCTCTCGATGAAGCTCAGGTTGAATCGTTGGTATTTGCAATTTTGGACGAAGATCAGCAGCAAATTCTTCTCAAGGACAAAGAATTTGACTTCTCGTTTGCTTTCGGTACGCTCGGACGATTCCGGGTCAATGCTTTCCATGAGCGCGGTAACCTAGCAGCAGCGCTGCGCTTAATTCCAAATGAGATTAAGTCGGTGACCGAGCTCGGTATGCCGCCAGTAGTGATGAATTTTGCCGATTACCCGCGCGGTTTGGTGCTGGTGACTGGGCCGACTGGCTCTGGCAAGTCGACTACTCTGGCGGCGCTGGTTGATAAGATTAACTCTGAAAAATCGCAGCATATCATTACTATCGAAGACCCGATTGAGTTTACGCACAAGTCGAAAAAATCGGTAGTTGTGCAGCGCGAAGTTCATTATGATACCTATTCATTCTCGGCGGCGCTGCGCTCCAGTCTTCGCCAAGACCCGGATGTGGTGCTGATTGGCGAGATGCGCGACCTCGAGACGATCTCGGCGGCGATCACCATTGCCGAGACCGGGCACTTGGTGTTTGCGACGCTGCACACCAACTCGGCGGCGCAATCAATCGATCGTATGATTGACGTCTTCCCGCCGCATCAGCAGCCGCAAATCCGCGCGCAGCTCAGTAATATTTTGATGGCAATTTGTTCGCAGCGGCTAGTGCCAGCGATTGGTGGCGGGCGCGTCGTGTCGGCAGAAATTTTAATTGCTAATCCGGCAGTTCGTAACGTTATCCGCGAAGGCAAGACTCATCAGCTTGACGCGATTATCCAAACCGGTGCCGACCAAGGTATGCAGACAATGGATCGCACATTGGTGCAGTTGGTCCAAAGCGGCACGATTACTTATGATAGCGCGCGGGAATTCGCTGTTGACTTGACCGAATTTGAAAGGTTAATCAGGGGATAATTAATGAAAAAGTTTACCTACGAAGCACGCGATAAAGCGACGGGCAACATTGTCAAATCGCTGGTTCAAGCTGAATCTGAGAGCGAAGCCGCTAAAGCGCTGACCGCTCAGGGCTATATGCCGCTATCAATCAAGGAGGAAGTCGAGGGCGGCTGGCTAGCGCGCTTTACCAACCGAATTTCTAGCAAGGATAAGATCATTTTCTCGCGCCAGCTGGCAACATTGATTGGCGCTGGATTACCGTTGACGCAAAGCCTGCATACGGTATTTGAACAGACTGCCAACAAAAAAATGCAGGAGATTGTCCAAGAAATCATTGCCGACGTTGAAGGCGGTAAGACATTATCTTCGGCCTTTGGCAAACATCCAGAAGTATTTAACAAAATTTTCATTGCGCTAGTTACCGCTGGCGAGGCATCGGGTACGCTTGATGATGCACTAAAGCGGATTGCCGACCAGCAAGAAAAAGATGCAGCAATGGTCAGCAAAATTCGCGGCGCTATGGTGTATCCTGGTATTGTACTAGCGGTGATGGTTGCGGTTGGCGTATTTATGATGGTAACAATCGTGCCGCAGGTTGCCAAGTTGTACTCTGATATGAAGAAGACCTTGCCAGTTTTGACATCAATTTTAATCGGAATATCTAATTTTGTGATTAATTTTTGGTGGTTAACCTTAATTCTATTAGCGCTAGCGATCTTTTTTGCGCGGCAATATGTTCGTACCGAAGCGGGTTCTCGCTTATTGGATAATCTGAAGCTTAATATGCCGCCGTTCAAAGGTATGTTCCGTCGTCTTTATATGGCGCGGTTTACGCGTATGGGACAGACTTTGCTAGTTACTGGCGTACCGATGCTGGATATGCTGGCTATTGCCGCTGAGGGTGTTAATAACGCTGTTGTAGCCGAAGAGATTACTAGAGCTGCTGGTAAGGTGCAGAGCGGTAAAGCACTTTCGGCTGCTTTGCAGACAGAGGATTATATTTTGCCGATGGTACCGCAGATGATCAAAATCGGCGAACAATCGGGTAGGATTGACGAGATGATGGGCAAGACAGCGCAAGCTTATGAGGACGAACTCGACGAAGAAATTCAAGCGATTTCAACAATGATTGAGCCGATTATGATGGTAATTCTGGCTATATTCGCCGGCGTGTTGATTGGGGCGGTATTATTCCCAATTTACAGCCTAGTCGGCAGCGTACGATAGGTCTAGACAACTGAAAAAACCTACGTTATACTGGGTACAGTTGAGCATAAGTTCAAAGGGAAAGGTGGAACTAAATTATGACAAAACAACAGATTAAAGACCGTGGTTTTACAATCATCGAGGTCGTTTTGGTGCTGGCGATTGCTGCACTGATTTTCTTGATGGTGTTTATTGCGTTGCCAGCACTGCAAGCTAGTCAGCGCGATACAGCTCGCAAAAACGATGTCAGTATAGTGTCGGCTGCGTATAATAGTGCTTTGAGCAACAACCGTGGTGGCACTTCCGTAAACCAAGATGTACTTCGAAGGTTTGTTAATGGCGTATCGGAAAATACTAGTACTGATAGCATAAACATCGCTGGCTTTAGTGACAGGATTACTGTCAATGATGCGCAGATCATTGTAGTTGTAGGGGCTAGGTGTGGTACATCAAACCCTGAGGGACAGCAGGAGTTAATTAGGGGTACTCGTCGTCAATACGCTACGTTTACGCGTCTAGAGGCTGGAAACCATGCTGCGTATTGTCTAGATTCGTAAATCTATAATGTCTACAGTTTTTTAAAAAGGTTGCGCAAAAGCGTAACCTTTTTGCTATACTAGACGTATGATAGTTGTATCAATTGCTATAGTGTGCGGGGTATTCGGGCTGGTGCTTGGCAGCTTTGCTGGAGCGCAAGTCTGGCGGCTGCGAGCTCGCCAACTTGTTGCTGACAAAAAGGCCGGCGAATCGTACAACAAGGCCGAATACAAAAAATTATCGCCGCTCCTGAAAGGTAAGAAGCAGCAAGACCGCTCGCGCTGCTTGAGCTGCGGGCACCAACTCGGTTTATGCGACTTGATTCCGCTAATTAGCTGGCTATCGACACGTGGTCGTTGCCGATATTGCAGTAAGCGCATCGGCTACTTTGAGCCGTTGATGGAATTATCTCTCGCGGCGGCATTTATGGTATCGTTCTTGGCCTGGCCATGGCACCTGGCGGGGTTGCAGTGGGTATTGTTTGTTGTTTGGTGTATATCGTTGGTAGCTCTAATCATGTTAGTTGCTTACGATATCAAATGGCGAATTCTGCCAGACTTTCTTACTGTTTCGTATGGCCTGGTCTCGCTAGTCTTTGTGGTGCTGCGTTATTTTATAGTTAATGACGTTAAATTATATAGTTTGGCAATAGCGCTAGTGATTATGTCGGGTGTTTATGGTGTGCTCTACTTGATATCGAAAGGTAAGTGGATCGGTCTAGGCGACGTGAAATTAGGTGTTGGCTTGGGGTTGATATTGGCTTCGTGGCAGACGGCTTTTGTTGGGCTGTTTCTAGCTAACTTGGTTGGCTGTGTCTTGGTGATTCCAGGGCTTGCCAGCAAGAAACTCAAAGCTAATAGCGAGATTGCTTTTGGTCCATTGTTGGCCTTAGGATCGTTTATTTCGTTTTTTGTTGGTGCGCGAATTATGGACTGGCTAGTGATTGCATCGTTTTTCTAGTATCAATGTGATGATGCTTATGCTAAAATAGTGATATGAATAAGTTGTCGGGGGGCTTCACAATTATCGAGGTAATGTTGTTCCTGGCTGTTTCGGGGGTGTTGGCTGCTGGTATATTGGCGACAGTCGGCGGTACTATTGGCGCTCAGCGTTATCGCGATGCTGTTGACTCGTTTGCTGATTTTATCCAAGGTCAATATGACAAAACTGTGAATGTTCAAAATGACACAGAAAATCACAATGAGTGCGGGCTTAATGCCGATAAAGACCGGATAGTCGTTAGCGATAGCAGTACAGTATTGGCAGGTACGAGCCGCGTGTGCATGATTGTTGGACGTTTTATATCGTCGGTTGATGGTGTTAACTTTACAGCACGGCCGCTGTATATAGCGACAGAAAACGAAGACCAAATGAACAAGGCTTTATTATCGCAAGGCGATTACGATTTTTTGCAGAGGGCAGCTGATAGGAACGCGTTGTCGGCTACTAAGTCGGCGCTGTTAACCACATCAAATACTGGACACTCTGTTGATAACTATGCGCTCGGCTGGGATACTCGAATTGATGAGAGCAAAACTGATCGAATAATCTCGATCGCCATCGTACGGTCGCCAGTCAGCGGTGTTATCCACACGTACTTTTCTAGCAAGACAAGCGTTAGCGACACGATAACGGCAGGCGGGTTAAATCAGGCAAGGCTTTGCGTTGACCCTAGCGGCTGGCTAACTGGCGCGCGGTTAGGCGTGCGGATTGACCGCGATGCAGCACTAGAAAGCTCAGTGCAAGTTGTCGGGGAGGGCTGCTAGATGCGTTATAGCCGCGGCGACACCATTATCGAGGTAATGTTTAGTTTTGTGGTATTTAGCTTGTTGACCGTAGGAACTTACATAGTTATGAATCGCGGCACGCAGATTGCCCAGCGTTCGCTTGAGATTACGCTTGTCCGCCAGCAACTTGACGCTCAAGTGTCCCTTATTAGATATGTTAAAGATACTAATCCTGCGCAGTGGGCAGAGCTAACTAGCAGCAAATTTTTGGTCAATAATCCACTTGATGTTGTGAGTGCCAGCTCAGATGGCTGCCCTGCGCCTGGCGGCCGTGTTGATTTAGCCACTGGCACAAATGCTTTTTTTATGTCGGTTGATCAAAAGAATGATACAGTTCTGCCAGTACGCGTTTTGAACACGACATATTCGCCACCTTCGGTTTACGCTAACGTTGATTTAATTAACGCTAAAACATACGGTGTTTTTGCCCAAATTGTTCGAGCCGAGCAGAACTCAGGCGTAAATACTGCTAAAGCTTACGATGTGTATGTGAATGCTTGCTGGGATAGTGTTGGCGCGGCAGCGCCGTTAACCATAGGAACGGTGACGAGGATATATGACAAGTAATAAGAATGCAAATCAGATACAGGGTTTTACTTTAGTAGAATTGCTTTTAGCTATGACTGGGGTGGCGATACTTTTGGTGGCGGTGGCAACTACTACGATACAGCTGATGAATATGTATCACAAAGGTATCACGATTAAAACGATTAATTCTGCTGGCCGCGAGGTTGGCGATATGATAAAGCGTGATGGTTTGTCGGCAAAGGGCCGAGATATCGTTCAGGTGGCTCCTAGCGATAGCGGTACCGGTGGTTTGGGTCGATTGTGTTTTGGCTCGTATACTTATGTTTGGAATACGCCAGAGAACTTGAGGTCAAGGGACGCTAGTGCTGGCGTGGTTTACGACGATGATCCTAGCCACAGCAAAATCGTTTTTGCCCGTGTGGCCGACCCGGATGGTTCCCTATGCAAAGCGACGAGAGGGCAATACCCAAAAGTGATTACTAAGGGCGCTCCGATGAATGCCGTAGAAGTACTAGGCGATAAAGATACCGGTCTAGCAATTCACAATATTTCTTTGACCGATCTATTTGTCGATAGTAATAGCCGGGCTGGTTATACGATTGGTTATACGCTTGGTACTTATGAAGAGGATACCTATCGTAATGGCATAATTAATTCTAGCGATGCGCAGTGCTTAGCACAGTCTGAAGAGACTAATAACTATACTTTTTGCGCGATTAATCAGTTCGCGGAAACTATAATTACAGAGAGGGCATCATGACGCATTCCAAGCAATCCGGCCTAGTTTCAATTATTGTTGTAATGTTTACAGCTATATTATTAATGGTAGTGTCAACTGGCTTTATTCGCATCATGGTTCAAGAAGAATCGCGCGCTTCCAATAATAACTTGTCGCGTACCGCCTACGAATCTGCGGTGGCGGGCGTCGAGGATGGCAAGCGGGCGATTATGGCTTGCCAGCGCGGCGGCTCGGCTAGCGCTGCTTGCAAGGCGATTGCTGCTAAACGTTGCAGTACAATACAAGATGCTGGCATAATTAGTAGCATAAGTAATACCGCTATCACTATCAAGAGTGGTACTAACTTACAATACATTAGCGGACAGGCTTATACTTGTGTATTGATCGATTCGCAAACAAGCGATGTGGTGTATAGTCTCAAGGAGGGCAGCTCGCGCGTTGTGCCGCTGCGCGTCAACAAAGATACCTCTATGATTAGACTTCAATGGATGATGAAAAATGATAAGGTGTCGACAATATCGTCTGCTGATGGCGGCGACACTTTACCAAAACGCGTGGAATGGCCGGCCGATGCGCCAGCGCTATTGCGTATTCAGGCGGTTGTTCCAGAGAGCACGACAGTTAACGGGCAACAAAGTTTTGATAGCTCAATTGTCTCGACTGCCTTCTTGCGTCCGTCTGGTATTCGCGCGCCGAGAAATTTGTTAGATAGTACTGCGTTTAATGCGGTGGCGCCGCAATCGGTTCGTGCTGCTGGTAGCGCTACAAACGCGATAGCAGGCGTCTCACCAATTACGTGTTCAGCGGAAGCTTTTGATAATCATCAATATGCTTGTTCGGCCTATGTCACATTGCCGCGCAATCTTGTTGCTGGCAATCCAATGGCTTTTTTGCGAATCACCAGTATTTATAATGACACTGATGTTAGATTATCGTTTGATAATATCGGCGATGGTACAATTAAATTTGACGGCGTGCAGCCAAAAGTCGATTCAACTGGCCGAGCCGGTGATGTATATCGTCGCGTATCTAGCCGGATTAGCTCGTCTAGCAATATCAATTATCCTGAATATGCAGTTGATATTACAGGCAGTCTTTGTAAAGACTTCTCGGTAACTAATCAAGGGGTACCTTCGGCATTAACATGCAAAGTTATTCCAGAAGAGCAGTAAAACCATAGAGTAATAGAGATAATTGAATAAAAAATTTATTCAGTGTCGGTGTGAAATTGCTCGTAAACGTCTTTGAGATGCTGGTCGGTTACATGGGTATATACTTGAGTGGTAGCGATACTGCTGTGTCCGAGCATGCTTTGTACGCTTCTAATATCGGCGCCGTTCATTAGCAAATCGGTCGCAAAGCTATGCCGCATAGTGTGCGGACTGACGTGTTTGGTGATGCCAGCTAGCTTAGTGTATTTTTCGATAATTCGCTGAATGCTGCGCTGCGATAGCCGCCGATAATCACCAGAAGTGCTAGTCGTGCCGCTATTGCGGCTATAGCTCAGGAACAGAGGTTGTAAAGAATCGGTTCGCGCCGATAAGTAATCCTGGACGCGTTCAGCTGCCCGTTTGCTGATAAAAACCGGGCGGTCCTTTTGTCCTTTACCGCGGACAGTAAACTCGCGGCGCTGCATATTGACGTGATCTTTATTAAGTCCAACAAGTTCCGATACGCGCAGTCCGCTAGAGAAGAGAAGTTCGAGAATGGCTCTATCGCGAAGTGCTGGCAAACTATCATCATTAGGTACTACATCAAGCATACGCTGCACCTCGTCGCTGTACAAAAAAGTGACTTGTTTGCGGTGAACTCTCGGCAATTCTATTTTGTTTGGCGCCATACTTTCGATATCGCGCTTACTTAGGTAATCCAGGAAACCTCGCAGGGCAATGAGGTGGTAATTCTGAGTAATAAGCGATAAAGTGCCGCCGCGATCTGTCTGATAGCGATTGAGCCATAAGCGATATTTTCTGACTAGCTCTGGGCGGATGTTATCAACCGTTAAGTCGAACCCAGCGAATTCTAGAAAACGCTCTAGATAGTGGCGATATGCCTCGCTAGTCTTGATCGATCGTCCGCGTTCAATTTGGAGATACTCCATGAAATCTTCAATCAGCTCTGACATATCCATAAGAATATTGTACGTCGTTAAGGGTAGATAAACAATATATCGAACAAAAAAGTTATTCAAAATATTTATAGTAAATAACTTAGATATATCTGATATAATAGCGGTAAAGCAACTGTATAAATAGGAGGTATAAATGATGGGTGATGTAGAAAAAACACTAATTGTCTTTAAGCCGGATTCGGTGCAGCGGGGCTTAGTCGGGCGTATTTTGACGCGTTTCGAGCAGGTTGGACTGAAAATAGTCGCTACTAAAATGATTGCGCCCGACAAGCAACACTACTACCGCCACTACGAAGAAATTGGCAAAATGATCACTCGCCGCGGCAAAGAAAAGTTTGACGTTACGTTAGAAATGATGGTTCAGGGGCCGGTTATCGCGATGGTACTTGAGGGCGTTGAAGCGGTTGATCTGGTTCGCAAACTTGTCGGTGCGACAGAACCAAAAAGTGCTGCCCCTGGTACCATTCGCGGTGACTTTTCGCACATGAGCTTCCAGTATGCTGATAGCGAAGGCAAGGGAGTGCCTAATCTAATTCATGCTAGCGGTAACATTGAGGAAGCCGCAGAAGAAATATCGCATTGGTTTAGCGATGATGAGTTATATAGTTATCATCGAACTAGCGAGCGCTTTACTCGCTAGTGCTTGCGATGTTACACTAATCCCAGGGCCCCGGTAGCTCAATTGGATAGAGCAGTTCCGTCCTAAGGAAATGGTTGTAGGTTCGACTCCTGTCCGGGGTACCAGGATATTACTATGGCAGCAGAATTTGAAGGATTACACGACGGCGAGAAAGTATTGCTAGTTTTTCGACGGCACATCATTGCTATGCGGAAGGGTTTCTATTCGCTGCTAATTCCGATGACTGTCGGTGCAATACCGTTCTTGATCTGGCAGACTAATCTTGATTTGCTATGGATATTTTTTGGCGGTTTTGTGCTTGGCTTAATCTTGTTTATTTATCACTTCTTGATGTGGTTTTATACTGTGTACGCGGTGACTAACGAGCGCATTCGCCAAATCACTCAGCGCGGCTTCTTTGGCCGGGATGTTGTAGAAATAAATCTAGATAAGGTCCAAAGTATAAGTTATAATATACCTGGGTTTAGCGGCGAAGTGTTCAAGTTTGGCACCATCATCATGCGTACTTACGTTGGCGATCTGGTTATTCGGCTAGTCGAGCATCCTAGCAAGATATATAATGAGTTGCAAGACGCAGTTCACGAAGCCGAACTAAGGAGACAGAAAATATATGAAGAAAATAAAGTTGAAGCGAAGTAAAAAACAACCAGCTCCAGCGGCGAGCCGCATTACTAATGAGACTATCGCTGAGCATCGCGAACAGATTTTAGCTGGCGGCCGCAGGTTTAAATATCCGATTCAATACACCAAGCATAAGCTGATTATTAATACAGTACTTATTTCGATGGCCAGTATCATTCTGCTATTAGTTGGTTGCTGGGCGGTAATGTATCCGATGCAAAATACTAGTACTATAGCTTATCGAATTTCTCGCATTGCAATGTTGCCGGTTGGCAGTGTTGACGGCGAGCCAGTCCGGTATAGCGATTATTTGGTGCAGTACCGAGCTTCTGAATACTACTTAAATAAATATGGTGAGGTTAAGGTCAACTCCAAAGACTGGTATGTTCAGCTTGACGACATTAAATATCGTTCAATGAATTTAGCCCAACAAGCAGCTTACGCTCGCAAACTAGCTAAGCGCTATAATGTTAGTATTTCGCGAAAAGATGTTAACGATTTTATTGACCAGGAACGTACGACAATTAACGGCCGCGTGTCGCAAGAAACATATGATGCGTCGATTCGTATGCTTTATGGAGAGAGTGCTGACGACTATCGGCTAATTGTCGAAAACGGGCTGCTAAAAAATAAAGTCGCCTTTGCTATGGATACAACTGCAAAAGATCAGGCTGATAAAGCCTTATCTTTACTGAAGTCTAATGGTGACTTTGCCAAAACGGTTGAAACTATCAATAAACAATCGACCGAGGGCAAATTATCAGCTGGCAATAGCGGATCAGTTGATATTAGCAGTAAATTTAATGGACTTAGGGTTTCGGACATTTCGAAAACTCCAGTCGGCAGCTTATCTAGTATTACAAGGAGCACTAATGATGACGGTTACTACATAGTAAAAGTTGTTGCGAAAACTGACAAGAAGATAACCTTTGAATATATTCATATACCGTTGACGGCTTTTAAGTCGCAATTTGAGCAGCTAAAAAAGAGTGGTAAGATTAGCGAATATATAACCATTCCAGATAACAGCCAAACTGGCGGCGCAGTAGTTAACCAGTAGGCGTTTTTCGCTTGCACATAACTAGGTAATGATATATAATGCACACTGAATAGTTTGCGCTCGTAGTGAAGCTGGTCTATCACGCCTCCCTGTCACGGAGGAGATCGCCGGTTCGAATCCGGTCGGGCGCGCCATAGAAAGCGTCCCACGAAGTGGGGCTTTTTCTATGGTAGGATTGTTTGGCTTTTGTTATAATATAAACGTATTGCCGTCTTAGCTCAGTTGGTAGAGCGGCGCATTCGTAACGCGCAGGTCGCCGGTTCAATCCCGGCAGACGGCTCCATAGTTTATAAGTTATGAAAAGCGAAATCATTAAGTCGTTATTGGGTGTTCTCAAGAATAGGACTCTTGTTCTTTTTCTCGTAGCGATGCTAATTTTAGATATAGTTTGTTCAATTGCCGTGTCTATGCAGATTACGCCCAGCGAGATTACGGTTTATTCACGTTATACTGCTTTCGGACAAGTACATTTTTACAAAGATCACTGGCAATATTTATTATTATTTTCTGGATTTTTCACGTTAGTAACTATCATCCATGGCGCGCTAATGATAAAGTTTTATCTATTGGAAAAAACAACAACTGCTAAGGCAATTGGATGGTGCGCGTTTATCATTATGCTGATTGCTGCTATGTACGCTTTTGGCGTCCTATCTTTAGGACGGGCGGCATGAGTTGTCCAGACTTAGAAATTCCTCTTGGCAAAAGGTCGAAGCTTTATCGTTTTTTTGAGATGTTGCCAGCGTTAATAAGCTATGGCATGTTAATTTTGTTAGTAGTTTTATCAGTACTTAGTCCTTTTCTGGCAGCTATTTACTTATTGTTATTGGTGTTAACCACGTTTGTTAAGGCTATAGGCATTTCTTATAGAACTTTGCTGGGCCACCGGCAACTTGTTCGGGCCGAGAAAATTGATTGGAGTGCTCGACTTGATGATCTATCGCAGGCTGCCGCGGGCAAGTCGCCCGAAATTAAAATTAATAAAAAAGATTTTGAAGCTGATGTGCATCAGCAAACTATTCTGTCTATCGAAAAAGGTGAGTTGCAGATCATAGATCCCAGAGATATTTATCATGCAGTACTAATTGCTGCTTATAACGAGTCTTACGAAGTATTGAAGCCGACGGTAGAGTCAGTAAATAATACAACATATCCGAACGAGAGGTTGATTGTATATTTGGCCTACGAAGAACGCGGCGGCGAGCAGATGGCAGAGACTGCCAGGCGTCTTCGTGATGAATATGTTGGCGTATTTTGCGACTTTCGGATCATTCAACACCCTAAAGATTTGCCGGACGAGATACCGGGTAAGGGTCCAAATATTACGTATGCAGGCTATGATCTCAAGCAGTGGTGCGACAATAAAAAGATTGAATATAACCAAGTAATCGTTACAACCCTTGATAGCGATAATCGGCCTTACTCAACCTATTTTGATTATGTGGCGTATAAATATGCTGTTACCCCTAACCGCGAAAGACTATCATATCAGCCGGTGGCCTTGTATTTCGGTAATATTTGGGATGCACCAGCGCCAATGCGGGTGCTAGCAACGGGCAATTCGTTTTGGACTATTATTGGTAGTATGCGGCCGCATGCTTTGCGTAATTTTGCAGCTCATAGCCAGCCGCTTTCGGCGCTTGTGAGTATGGATTTCTGGAGTAAGCGCAGTATTGTTGAGGATGGGCATCAGTATTGGCGCAGTTATTTTTACTTTAAAGGCGACTATAGTGTTATGCCAATCCATGTTCCTGTATATCAAGATGCCGTGTTATCAGACACATTTAAAGCAACGCTTATCAGTCAGTTTAAACAGTTGCGGCGCTGGGGGTATGGTGCTTCGGATATACCATATGTAGCAGTCAGATTATTTACGCGCCAGCGAACAGCTCCTTTTTGGGAAACATTGGCAAGATTCATACGACTAATTGATAATCATGTTAGCTTAGCTACGATGTCAATATTGGTTGCTTTTGGCGCGTGGGTGCCATTATTAACCAATCCCGAAGCTTCCAGAAATATTTCTGCGCATGCTCTGCCGCTAATAGTTAGCCACATTCAACAGGTAGCAGTTATTGGGATATTTATTACGATTCTACTGATGCTGAAGATGCTGCCTCCTCGTCCAGAACGCTATAAGCGTTCGCGAACCGTTTTTATGGTTTTGCAATGGTTTCTGATGCCTGTTACATCAATCTGTTATAGCTCTGCAGCATCAATGGCAGCGCAGACGCATTTGTTGTTAGGTAAATATCTTGAGAAATTTGATGTAACCGACAAGGCAACGTTGTCGTCGCGTGCTAAAACAAAGGCCAAGAAGGACGCCCTCAAGAAAGCTAGACGTAAATCAAAATTATAAAATTATCATTAAATTTTAAGCTAAATAAAAATGGGTGACAGGTGAGTTTATATTAAAAACAAATTATTATAGTAAACGAAAGATTAATCTTTTAGCTGAGACTACCAACACTGATTGCAAGACACTGAATTACTTTACGTGATTACAATACCAAGCGAAGCAGTTCGGCTTGTTGTATTATTTGAGCTCGTAGTAAATGGTATAGCGGCTTAGCCGAGATTGCTTTTTATATGTTGTAGATTTTGTTTTGGTATGTTGTTTAGCCATACCTCTATATTAGCATAAGTAATATTTTTTGTCAAATTAGATAATCTACGAAAATATATCACCAGACGCATAGAAATGTTGATTAGACATCGAATAACGACGTGGAAAACTTTTAGTATTTGTGCATAAAATATTATGCAAAATAAAAAACTTGCCGTCTAAATTACGGCAAGTTACATGATTGCTCTGGTGGGCAATAGAGGATTCGAACCTCTCACCTCTTCAACGTCAATGAAGCGCTCTAGCCAAATGAGCTAATCGCCCAACTGCAATTAATGGTAGCAGAAATCACTACGTATTGCAATATGACAGAATAGCCAGTAATATACTAAGTAGACGTTGACGGAGTCTAACCACCTCTTGAGTCTCGTGTTGGCGGTTGCGGCGCACGTAAAAAGTCGGAGCAAGAGTAATAGCCAAGGTGGAACCTCCCGTTTTTGGGACCGAGGCACGCGCGTAAAAACGCTTGCGTGCTTTTATATTTTCTAAAAAGGAGGTTCATTATGAACGAACAGCAACTACAATCAATGCGGCACAGTCTAGCGCATATTATGGCGCAGGCGGTGCAGCATTTATGGCCGCAGGCTAAATTCGGTGTTGGGCCGGCTATTGATAATGGTTTTTACTATGATATTGATCTTGGTGATGTAAAAATATCGGAGGATGATTTTAGCCGAATCGAGAAAGAAATGCGAAGTGTTATTGCACGCGATCTGCCGTTTACGCGTCAAGATGTGCCAGTTGATGAGGCGATAACTTGGGCGAAAGAAAACAATCAGCCTTACAAAATTGAATTGCTTAACGACTTGAAACGGTCAGGTACAACAATAGCGAAAGACTTAGCGGGCCAGAAGCTTGGTTCTGCCAGCGATGATGAAAGCAAGGTTGACACTGTATCACTGTACTCGCAGGGTGATTATACTGACTTATGTCGTGGCGGTCACGTTGAAAGCACTGGCAAGGTCGGAGCTTTCAAGTTAATGCGCGTTGCTGGTGCGTATTGGCGCGGTAATGAGAACAACCCGCAGATGCAGCGTTTGTACGGTGTCGCTTTTGCGACTCAAGCTGAACTGGACGGTTACTTGGATATGCTAGAAGAGGCAAAGAAGCGCGATCATCGTAAGCTCGGTAAAGAACTCGATCTTTATACTATGTCGCCGCTTGTTGGCATCGGCTTGCCGTTGTTTACACCGCGCGGTACGGTCCTGCGCGAAAAGGCAGCGCAGTTATCGAACGAACTGCGCCAAAAATACGGTTTCACGAAAGTTTGGACACCACATATTACCAAGAAGGATTTATACGAAGCATCAGGACATTGGGCAAAATTTGGCGACGAACTTTTTTTGGTAACTAGCCAAGAGACTAGCGACAAGATGGCGCTCAAGCCGATGAACTGTCCGCATCATACTCAGATTTTTGCCTCGCAGCCGCGCAGTTATCGCGAGATGCCGATACGTTATTTAGAAACAACGACCGACTACCGCGACGAGAAAACTGGTGAGCTAGGCGGTTTGAGCCGCGTGCGTTCGTTAACTCAGGATGATAGCCACGTCTTTTGCCGGCCTGACCAAATTGAACAAGAAATTAATAATTTGCTAGCTTGCGCGCAAGAATTGTACGATATCGTCGGTATGAAATTACGCGTGCGATTAAGTTACCGCGACGATGGCGAAGGATATTTGGGCGAGTTAGAATTGTGGCAATCAGCCCAATCGCAACTCAAAGCTGCGGTTGTCGCTAAAGGTCTTGACTATTTTGAACAGGAAGGCGAAGCAGCTTTCTATGGGCCAAAAATAGACTTCATGGCGACCGATGCGATTGGACGAGAACATCAGGTTGCGACAGTGCAGTTAGACTTTGTCCAGCCTGAACGTTTTGGCCTTGAATACATAAATGAGTCTGGCGATTCGGAGCGTCCAGTAATGATTCACAGTGCATTGCTTGGTTCAATTGAACGCTTTTTGAGCGTGTTCATTGAGCATACGGCTGGCTGGTTTCCATTCTGGATTGCACCTGAACAGGTTCGTATTCTTACAGTCAATGATACAGTAAATGACTATGTTGATGAAATTACATCAGTGCTAAAAACAGAGGTATTGATGCGTCCTATAAAATACAACGAAGTAAGATTCACAGCAGATACGCGTAATGAGTCGTTAGGCAAAAAAATCCGTGAGGCGACTGTTGTAAAAATTCCAGTACAAATTATAGTTGGTCCAAAGGATAAGGCTGCACGTGTAGTTAGCGTTCGTACTCGCGCGGGCGAGGAGCAGGTTTCTATTGATCAACTAGCTGAATACATTCAGAGCATCCAATAATGAAAAAATTAGCTGCCGCTGTTGAGCGCGATAATAAATTGCTAGCAGCAGCTGACGTAATAGATTTGCCGCTAGTCGTTATTGCTGGTCCGACTGCTAGCGGCAAAACTGAGCTAGCGATTCGGATCGCTAAAAAATTTAACGGTGAGGTCATCTCGGCTGACTCGCGAGCAATTTATCGCGGACTCGATATCGGTACAGCTAAACCTACGTCTGAAGAACAACAGGGGATAGCGCATTGGGGTATTGACATAGTCGATCCAGGAGAGAGGTTTACGGCAGCGAATTTTAAGGTGTATGCTCAGCGAAAGATTAGCGAAATTCGTTCACGCGGGCATCTGCCGATTATGGCTGGCGGTACTGGTTTGTATATCGATAGCGTACTGTACGATTTTAAGTTTACGGCATATTCAAACAATCTTGATGAACGGCGTAAACTTGAGAATAAATCGTTAGAACAGCTTGTGTATCATTGCGAAAAAAACAACATTAAATTGCCGAAAAATATAAAAAACAAGCGACACATTGTTAGCGCTATTCTACGCAAAGGGGAAGATCCTCTCAAAAATGATAAAATAATTAGCAATACTATACTAGTAGGTATAGCGACAGATAGAGACATCCTAAGAAGTAGAATTGAAGAGCGGGCAAAAAATATTGTAAGTAATACAACAATAAATGAAGCTATACATGCGGCAGAGAAGTGGGGCTGGTACAACGAGGCAATGACTGGGAATGTCTATCCGCTTATCAAACAATATCTAGATGGCACAATTAACGAGATTGAACTTGAGCGAAAACTTTGTGTACTAGATTGGCGGTTGGCTAAACGCCAGCTTACTTGGCTGAGGCGTAATAAGGATATTAAATGGTTTAGCATTGATGAAGCATGGACCTACATCGTGAACAATCTAGATAAGAGCTCTTAGATATGATACTCTTATACTAAAGGGTTTACGGTATGATTGACGCATTATTTGGTTCAAAAACGAGGGTAAAACTTCTGCATCTCTTTCTTAACAATCCTGGAAAGTCGTTTTATGTCCGCGAGATTACGCGGTTGATTGGCGAACAGATAAATTCTGTGCGCAGAGAGCTATCTAATATGCTTGATGCTGGTGTGCTGCTGAGTAATACAAACGATAATAAACTATATTACGAGATTAACCGCTCTTACATTCACTACAAACCGCTCAAAGAGATTTTTACTAATAATGATGTTAGCAAGCAAAAACCAAAAAGATTTTCAAAACAATCTGCTAGTAGCGAGACGGACGATTGGCGAATTGCTCTGGCGGCTTTGCCTAAAGCAAAAATTGTGATAGCAGCAGGTGTATTGGTTCGCGGTTCAGCGAGCAAGGTTGATTTATTGATCGTCGGTAATGTCGAATCTAAACGTGTAGCGGATGTAGTAAATGGAATAGAAATAAAAGTCGGTAGGCAGCTAACGTTTAGTAGAATGCTGTACGACGAATTCTATTATCGCTTGAGCGTGCATGATAGGTTCATTAATGATATATTATCAAGCAGACACGAAGTTGTAGTAGATAGTGAAAATATTCTGCAGCGATAGAAATGAAGGAGGAAAAAAAGAGTGTTTGACATAGAATACAAAGGCGGAAACACGATTGTACTTTCGGGTAAAAAGACTACTATTATTACAGATCCGAAATTGTCGTTGATCGGACTAAAAGATGCCAAAACTACCGGTTGCGTTGAACTTGCTACCGAGGATCGCTTCGCTGTTAAGGCAGATGGCGCAAAGCTCGTAGTTAATGGTCCTGGCGAATACGAAATAGGAGATTTTGTTATAAAAGGAATTGCTGCTGTTCGACATCTTGATAGCGGCAGCAATGAAAAACTAGATACAATTTATCGGGTAGAATGCGGTAATGTTGCTATAGGTGTTATTGGTAACATCGAACCAAAATTAAACGATGATCAATTAGAAAATCTTGGAGTGATAGACATCCTAATAGTTCCAGTCGGTGGATCTGGCTATACGCTTGATGCCACGAGCGCTGTGGCTCTGGTTCGTGCTATTAGCCCGAAGGTTGTCGTGCCGATACATTATGCTGATAGCGGTATATCTTATGAAGTGCCACAGGATTCGGCCGAAGTTTTTGTTAAAGAAATGGGTGCGCCTGTCGAAAATGTATCTAAACTAAAAGTAAAGAATGACTCCTCGCTACCAACGGTATTAACGACATATATATTGTCGCGAACGAGATAATATAGTCTAAGGTTAAATAATAAAATCCCCTTGTTGCAGGGGGATTTTACTTTGTGGCTTAGGCTGAAGCTATGATACCTTTTTTCTTGAGTGTGCGTATAGCCTTCGTTGAAAGTACCATGGTGATTTTTTTACCATTAACAACGAGAGTCTTTCTTTGAAGGTTGGGTTTGAACACTCGCTTGTTGCGCTGCAGAGAGAAACTTACTTTGTTTCCGAACTGCTTGCCTTTGCCAGTCAGCTCACATCGTGCTGCCATTGTAGATTCCACTTCTTAATTACGGTTATTATCAATCTGTCCTAGTATACTCTGGTTTTGATTCTTCGTCAAGAGCTGGTACAATGATAAATTAGATGGATGTTCTGTATATAATTATTGTTTTGATGGTGATATTTGTGTCGATGACGTTGCATGAATTAGCTCACGGCTTGGTGGCAAATAGCTTGGGTGATCGAACTGCGTATGATTTTGGCAGATTAACTTTGAATCCGATAAAACATATAGATCCGTATATGACTATATTACTGCCGATGATAATAATTATTACAAACATGACAACTGGAGCTAGCGTGCCAATCTTTGGTGGTGCAAAACCAGTACCTTTTAATCCAAGCAATATAAAGCATGGCGAGATTGGAGTGGCATTGGTAGCTATAAGCGGTCCGTTAGTGAACTTCTTTTTAGCGTTTGTAGCGTACGCAATACTTGTAGTCTCTAAGTCCGAGGCGGGTTCTTTGTTGAACTCTGTATTAACGGCTTTTACAATGGTGAATTTGGGGTTTTTTGCTTTCAATATAATTCCGATACCACCATTGGATGGATCGCGAGTACTGTATGCGCTTGCCCCCGACTTTGTGAGGAGCATTTTCGATACTATAGAGAGATATGGTGTTTTATTAATCTTTGCCATAGTTATGGTTGGCAGTTCTTTAATAGTTACTTATATGAACTTTATAATCGTAAACATACTAAAAGGATTCTCTATCGTTTTTGGCGGGTAGTCGTGGTACAATATAATTAGCCTCTTAGGCGCCAGCGTATATGATTTTCCTAACAAATCATTGATAGGGATCTCAACAGCAGTATTCTCGTGGGAATATTGTGAGAGAACCCACCTTGCAATAAGCGGGGAATATCAGTCGCTAGCCTGGAGGCTTTTTGTGATATAATTACGCTAGGCTATCGGGTAATCGCTGGTTCTTTACAGAACAAGAGGAAAGTCCGGGCAGCGTAGGACATGGCAGTCGCTAACGGCGACCAGAGGTAACTCTAGGGAAAGTGCCACAGAAACGATACCGCTATCTCAAATCTGCTTAATGCACGATGACTGATAGTAAGGGTGAAAAGAGCGGTGTAAGAGACCGTAGCCGACTATGGTGACATAGAAGGAGGGTAAACCCTGCCAGCTGCAAGGTGTATTATCGCATAAGTTGTTCGCTTGATAATACTAACATCCGCTTGAGCTGTGCAGCAATGTGCAGCCTAGATAGATGATTACCGATAACAGAACCCGGCTTATAGATAGCCTAATAAAAGACCGCTAGTTGATCTCGCGGTCTTTTATTAGGCTTAAGCTCTAAGTAGAAGAAGAATTTTTATTGCTTTGTTGCTTCTTTGACGATCTCAGAAAAAGCTTCCGGTTCGTTGACGGCTAAGTCAGCGAGGACCTTACGGTTGATTTCAATGTTGGTCGCGCGAAGACCTGCTATCAATTTACCGTAGGTTGTGCCATTTTGGCGGGCAGCTGCATTGATACGAGTAATCCACAGGCTGCGCAGATCGCGCTTTTTGTTGCGGCGGTCGCGATATGCGTACTGCAAGGCGCGAATTACGGCTTGCTTAGCTAAGCGAAAGCTTCGGGTGCGGTTATGCTGCATTCCCTTGGCTAATTTTAAGGTCTTCTTATGTTTCGCCGAAGCGGCGACTCCTCGTTTGACTCGCATATATTAGACTCCCAATGCTCGCTTAACGTTTTTTGCTATGCCGCCTTTAATAATAGCGCTGGTATTAATATTTCGCTTGCGCGACTTGCTTTTCTTGGATAGCATGTGGTTCCCGAATGCGCGGCGACGGGTAAGTTTGCCGGTACTGGTTAGCTTTATGCGCTTAGCAGTGCCCTTGTGGGTCTTCATTTTTGGCATTATTTACTCCTTATTACTATGCTGAGATTTCTCCCGGCCATCGTTGGTTTTTGCTCGAGCGTAGCTTCGTCTTTTAGCTGTTCCATCATCTTGTCTATCAAGTCATAGCCTAAATTTTTATGGGCTATTTCTCGACCGCGGAAGAAAATAAGGATTTTTACTTTATGTCCGTCCGACAAGAAAGCGCGTATTTTGCGCAGCTTGATCTCTAGATCATTACTACCGATTTTCAAACCAAATCGCATTTGCTTTAGCTCGTTGGCTTTATTATTGCGCCGTGCTTTTTGCTGCTCCTTCATCTTCTGATATTGATATTTTCCCCAATCAACAATCTTAGCTACAGGAGGGTTAGCTTTAGGCGATATTTCTACTAAATCAACGCCTGCTTTTTGTGCAATATCTAGAGCTTCTCTTAAAGACATAACGCCAAGCTGCTTACCATCAGCCCCGATCACGCGAAGCTCATTGCTGCGGATAGCGTTATTTATGCGAGTTGAATTATTAATCGTAGTTCTCCTTTAGAACAGTTGTTTTACTGAGTCTATACTCGCTGTACATGGTAACAAATTACCGATAATAAATCAAGCTCGTTATCGGTATTGGAGAGCTTCTGCGATATGTGCAGCTTGTATTTTGGTGCTATTGTCTAGATCTGCAATAGTGCGGGCGACACGGATGATTTTGAAGTAGCTACGCGGACTCAAGCTCAGTTTATCCGAAGCCTGCGACAACATATTTTTTGATTTCTCATCAAGTTTAGCAAACGTATTTATTTCTCTATTTGTTAAGTTACTGTTGTATTTATCGCTACAATTGTATCTTATCGATTGGATATTGAGGGCACTCTGAATCAAGTTTGATGCAGTTTTGTGTTGTTTACAAGACAACGAATTATACGAAGACAATGTACTGTTCGGTACGCGTGAGACGTGTACGACTAAATCAATTCTATCCATAAGCGGACCCGATAGTTTGCGTTGATAATTAGCTATTTGCGCTGGAGTGCAGGAGCATTCTTTGGTTTGATCGCCAAAATACCCGCAAGGACAAGGGTTCATGGTAGCAACCAGCATAAAGTTAGCGGGGTAGGTGGCACGCATACGCGATCTGGTAATAGTAACTTTCTTGTCTTCTAGGGGTTGTCTCAGGGCTTCAATAGACGAATGCGAAAACTCAGGTATTTCATCTAAGTAAAGTACTCCTAGGTGCGCTAGGCTAATCTCGCCAGGTTTCGGGCTTGATCCGCCGCCGATAAGCGATGTCTGGCTGGCTGTGTGGTGCGGGGAACGAAACGGACGCTGACGGATAATAGATTCTGTCGAGGAACCCTCTATGCTGTATATTTTTGTAGCCGCTAACATTTCTTCAGGCGAGAGCGGAGGCAGTAGGTTGGGTAGGGTTTTTGCTAGCATTGATTTTCCGGCTCCTGGAGGTCCGGATAACAATATATTATGATGTCCTGCCGCTGCGATTATGAGGGCGCGTTTTGCTTGTTCTTGACCGGCCACTTCATCGAGCAAGGTTTGTTTGTTGGGCTCGCTTTCTTCTGAATAAATGTGCGGACAAACAGCATCCTTGGTGATGATTTTTTCTTTCTTTAAGTGCAGGTAAAGCTGCTTGATATTATCTACAGGTATGATATTTATGCCGCCTACGAGAGACGCTTGGTTGGCGTTATTAGAGGGTAAGTATATAGTATTAATACCAGATTTTTTTGCGGTTTCGGCGATATTGATAGCGCCGCTAGTGGGGCGGATGTCTCCATTGAGCGCTAGCTCGCCAGCGAATATAGAGTTTGCAACATCTTGTTCGCGGAGTTGTCCGGCTGATAACAAGATAGACAAGGCGATAGGTAGGTCATAATGTGTACCTTCCTTTGGAATTTCGGCAGGTGCAAGGTTGATGGTGATACGTTTAGTCGGGTATTCTAGGCCAGAATTGACGATGGCGCTGCGGACTCGTTCTTTAGATTCGTCGATTGATTTATTACCGAGACCAACTATGCGTATACTAGGCAGTCCATTTGATATATCACTTTCTACTTCTACGATACTGCCATCGTATCCAACGGGTGAAACCGTAAGGATTTTAGCGGTTGATGCCATGACCATATAGTTAAAAGTTAATCATACTATACGGATGATGTAAATAAGTGATATAATGTCAAGAGTAACGCGGGGCTGATATAGCGTTCGACGTAGAGAATTTAACAGGTTGTTTTGCGTACCGACTTCTGACGTTATCAGAATTAATAGTTGCAAAATTTGCAAACAAAGCAAAGGCGTTTGTTGCATCATTGATGCCACGGCAGACAGCCTTTGCGCTAGCTGCGTAATATTACTGGCAGCCGCATCCGCCTAGACTCTTGCTATAGGCTAGGTGTGTCATATCTAGCAAGATCGGTTAATTGATATTTCTGCTATATCATTAATTAAGATTTTAAGCAGATCGCTAGTTCGTATGTTTGTCTAGCTTTGAGCGGATAAGCGATTATTTAACGAGTTAGACTATGTGCGTAGACAAACAACAGGTTACTCTGCGGACCCGGGGGCAGTACCCGGCAGCTCCACCACATCGTTTGCTGTAGAGCCTTTCGGGCTCTTTTTGATTTATGCGATAAAAAAGAATGACTACCTGCGAGTAGTAGTCATTCTAATGGTTGTGGAGTTTTCTGAAGTGTTTATTTCTGGTTCCTGTATAATTTTTTTATTCAGGAACTATCTCTATAGTAATGTGAAAATCTGCTTGTGTCAATGTTTTTTAGCAAGATTGCTAGGTAAAAAATACCACACTAGATAACGGGATAATTAGAGCAAATAAATGTGTTTTATGCCTTGAAACGATACGATAGATATGTTGATTTGTAATTCTGTAAATATCGGTTAGCAACTAACGACTGAATGTAGAGAGGGCTGTTTCTGGTGAATGGTCTAATAGAATTATCACCAGAAATTTTATCGTTTGGCGCAGGGAGATCTAACGTGTAAGGAATGTGGAGACAAGGAGATCTGCACCTTAAGCTGGTGCTGGCAGCATAAATGTGGTGTCGGCGAAATAAAAAATAATCTAGGCTTATCGTGTCCAAATGTTAGCGATTGGCTAAGGAAGCTCAGGTCAAGCTCTTCCGGCTTCACAGACAAGTTCTGAAAGGCGATACTGAAAGCTGGCGGTGACTGTTTTTGGCAGATGAAGTTTGACGGCTAGATATCGGTCATTGGCACTATTAGTCCAGTAGATATTACGTATTTGTGTGTAAGTTGTATTGTGTCTATGAAAAAGATTTTTATGAATTAAGTTGTTGAATTTTTGTTTTTGCAGCTAAAGTATATTGCTGCTTGCATACACATAGCTCGATATGCTGGGTTGTCTCTGATTTTGATTCGTTGCTGGATTGTTTTGCTGTACATACGGTACGTTGCAGGACAGATTATATAGTAGATTTTTTCATCGCGTGGACACCAGCTTTTTATGATATTAATATAATTTTTGCCATGCTCTGTATGTATAGTTGTCGCATTTCGGATGTCATAAAATGTACTGAAGATTTTGCTTGGTTTTATATAAACGTTAATTATATAAAGGATCTTTGAATACAAATAGTGCAATGAATTTTAATGAAAAATAGTTTGTATAAATGTATCGTAGTTAGCTGTTTGTTATAAGTTGAATTCACAGTGTAGAGCCTGATGTAGTGTTGTATTTTTTAAATTCGATACGATCTAAAGTCTATTTGTTGTAATAAATAATTAATAGTAGCTTGATGAAATAGTTATCATTGTAATTATTACACTGTAGAAAAAAATGCAACAGTACAGTAATAACAGAGGTGTGTATAGTAAAATAGTGAGCTGTAGTATAAATAACAATATTTATATTACGATAGACGTTGACTTTTTATCATTGATTTGCTATAGTGTGAGTAAGCTTTTAGAAAAACAAAAAAGCAAAACAATACCAACCAAATAAGCCTCCACAATAATAATCGACGGAAACTAGGTGGCGCCAAATATAATCGTGGTTCCACCTAAGCTCCGCCTATTAATTAAATAAAAAGGCGTTGAGCGCGCGATATGTGCGCGCATTACACACCTGATTAATCCTTGAGATTGCGATGTCAGTGACCATCAGGTGTGTGGTGCAGGTCCGCGCGATCGCAAGTCTTTTGCTCGCTAAGTGCGAGCGGTCAATCGGGCAAAAAGCAGTTGTTGCAGCGACCCTAATAGTTGTTTACAAAGGTGCTTCGTTATATTGCGACGCTGCTTTTGCCTCCTAGGTGTTATTATTTAAATCATGTATAAACGCTTAATTGCATTTTTGATGTTTTTGTCGTTAGTGGTGTTGCTAGCGATAACGCAGACGACCGCGCCGTCCAAAGTTGGTCCGGCTATTGTAGTCGTTGTGTTTGTATTAATATATATATTTCTTACTTGTACATTGACTCTCTTGCTTCTATTTATAAACAAGATTGTGAGTAAGCATAAATCTGAGCCGTCTAAGCGGAGTGCTGATGACATGTATATCTTAATGTATGGTGCAGTGTTAGCGTTGGCGCCGACTGTGATTATTGCTGTGCAGTCAATAGGACAAATTCAAGCAGGTACATATGTATTAATTACGCTCTTTGTATTGTTGGCTCTTTTGTATGTTCGGCATCAGAAACGTGTGAAGTGAGGGTTGAGGCCTAGAAAAATTGTAAACGCATATGGTATAATTTACTTAATATGGAACCGGGTATAAGAGAACAAGTTCCTGTGCAGAGAGAGGTGCTGCCGCAGAATAGTTACGAGACACCTACTTTTGGCATAGATGGCGGTAATCTTGAGAAACAAAATACTTCTAAAGAGGTGATGAATGCTGCTTCTGCAGAGGCTGTTGCTAATGCGGTTCCTCAAATAGTGCTACCTCAGCCAATTCCTATAGTTCAGCCAACCGTGGATCCTGGCGCTGCTCAGTCTGCGACATCTGATGACACCACAGCGCTGATAGCCAATGATGATGACCTTATTGAAAAGGAGTGGGTTGATAAAGCTAAGAAAATTATCGCAGAGACCAAAGACGACCCGTATCGTCGCGAGGTTGAGATCGGCAAACTTCAGATAGAATATATAAGGAAACGCTACGGGCGCGAAATAGGGAAAGTAGAGGATTAGGTAGTGTCTGGCGGCGGGATAGGCACTCTTGTAACATTGTTTGCAATAGCTTTGGTGATCGGGCTAGGGTCTTTTGTTGTGTTTATGGTCTATCGTAATACTCTTCGTGAGGCGAAGAACTATGAGCGCGGGCTTAAGATGGTGCCGATATTAATTCATCTACCGCCAGCTAGCGATGATATTGTTGGCGACGGGCGTGATAAACGAGATTTGACAGAAGAAGTGTTGTCGCAAGCTCAGGTTATGTACAATATTATATCCAGTACTGCCACTAAAGGTTTTAAGAGTAAGATTTATGGGCAGAGGCATTTGTCGTTTGAAATAGTGGCTCGCGATGGCTTGGTGTTCTATTATGCTGTTGTACCTACAGTGCTCACCGAGGTAGTTCGCCAGGCAATTGCAGCGGCCTACCCATCGGCTCGGCTAGAAGAGGTGTCGGAGCATACTGTTTTTAGCAAGGTCGGTAAGATGAGCGGTACGATTGGTGGCGAGTTTACTTTGAGGAAGAACTTTGCTTATCCTATTGCAACATACATGGAATCTAAACGTGATGCATCGCGCGCATTGCTGAATGCTTTATCAGCAGCGACTCGCGAAGATGGTATAGGTATCCAAATATTAATCCGTCCAGCTAATGAGCGATGGGCCAAGTCGGCAGTTTCTGTCTCTGAAAAAATCATAGAAGACAAAGACAAAAAAAAGACTGGACTTTCGGTGTTCTTCTCGCCGAGCGAAATTATGGAGTCTCTATGGAAGCCGCCAGAGAGCGATGACAAAAAGCCAGAGGATAAAAAGCCGCTTAACTCCGTTGAACAGGCGACCGTTGATGCTATCCAAGAAAAAACCCGTTATCCGGGGTACGAGGTACTGATACGGGCTGTTGTTTCGTCTAATACAGCAGCCCGTTCTCAGGTAATATTGAAAAACATTGTTGCAGCATTTGCATTATTTGACTCGCCGACGTTTAACGGATTTAAATTCACGTTAGCAAAAAACATTGAAGAACTAACTTCGTCTTATATTTTTCGTTTCTTCCCGCAGCAGGTTAATAAGAATATATTAAATAGCGTAGAGCTGGCGACGATTTTTCATTTGCCGGATCAGAATAGTATTCCAAGCTCGCAAGTCAAGCGCCAGATGAGTAAGCAAGTCGATGGACCGACGCAGGTGATGGAGACTGGTTTGCTGTTAGGATACAACGAATTTCGCGGTGTTAAGAAGCCAATTAGATTAAGTGATAAAGACCGCCGCCGCCATATACATATTATTGGACAGACGGGTGTTGGTAAATCAGTTTTGCAGGAAAATCTAGCCTACCAAGATATGCTGGATGGGCGGGGTTTTGCCCTGGTTGATCCGCACGGGGACCTTGCGGAGCATTTGCTAGAAAAGGTGCCAAAGGAGCGCGTTGAAGACATTATTTATTTCAACCCAAGCGATATGGATAATCCGATTGGTCTAAATATGTTTGAGTTTGACCACCCAGACCAAAAAGACTTTTTGGTACAAGAGGCTATCGGTATGCTTTATGGTTTGTATGACCCAGGACATACTGGTATCGTTGGTCCGCGGTTGGAGCATATATTCCGCAACTGCGCGCTGTTATTAATGAGCGATCCGGCGGGCGGTACTTTTGTCGATATACCGAAGCTCTTGGTTGATGATAGTTTCAGAAATAACAAGCTGAAATACGTTACCGACCAGCAGGTGTTAGATTTCTGGACAAAGGAGTTCCCGGCATCGCAGCGATCAAGCGAGGCAGGCGAGGTCATCAGCTGGGTTATTGCTAAATTTGGCCCGTTCATTAGCAATGATGCCATGCGTAATATTATTGGCCAGACAAAAAGCGGCTTTGATTTTCAAGACATCATGAATAATAACAAGATTTTGCTGGTGAACTTATCGAAAGGTAAATTAGGCGATCTTAACTCTAAATTGCTTGGTATTGTCTTTGTGATGAAGTTTCAGGCTGCAGCGATGGCGCGGGCCAAGATTCCAGAGGACGAGCGTAAAGATTTTACGCTGTATGTTGATGAGTTTCAGAACTTTGCGACTGATAGCTTCGAGACTATTTTGAGCGAGGCTCGCAAATATCGATTGAGCTTGGTATTAGCTAATCAGTTCATGACGCAGCTGAAGGAAGAACTACGCGAGGCTATTCTCGGTAATGTTGGTACAACTATCACCGGCCGGATTGGTATAACCGACGCAGAAATTATGGTTAAGCGTTATACACCAGTGTTTGATGCAGAAGATTTGACGAAATTGCCAAACTTTGAATCTGTCTGTGTCGCCCAGATTGAAGGTGTGCCGTCTGCTCCGTTTAGTATGGCATGGATTCCCCCGATGGGCCACCAAAATGCTCAGTTGGGCGATGCTTTGCGCAGACTGTCGGCTGCAAAATACGGACATCCGCGGGCTCAAGTTGAGCGTGAGATAGCGGCACGTACTAGCATGAATCAATCTTCTGGAAATAATAAACAGTTGAAAAATACGGCTGGAGCCGCTGCTAACGCCCCTAATAAAATAGCACCGAGTAGTAGTTCATCTTTTTTGGATGAATGGTTAGCGAAACGCAAGCAAGTAACCGGTAGAAATAGCACTACGCCGCGTCCAGTATCTTCGCCGCTACCAGCTAATACCAAACCGCCGATGCCTTCGACTGGCAATGCAGTGGCCGCTGGACCCGCTCAATCTCAAGATTATACTGACGCTTATTCTCGTGCTTCTAGCAGTACCTTGCCAGCTCAGTCGCAGCTACAACAGCTTCCGCAGCAGCCGTCTAATAATCCAATAAATTTGACACAGTCACAGCTTGGTGCAGTACCGCCAGCAGTTACTGTACCGCCGCAAGTTGGTGAGTCTCCTAATGCTAATTCTGCTACGCAGAGTGTCAATTTGCCGACAGAGCCAATTGCAGATAATGGTTCGATTTCGACACCACAACAGCCTGCTAGTAATACTTTAAATATGCGCGACAGTGACAATAGCGGTGAAGTTTCGATAAAATTACGTTAGTTGGCAAAAGTTACTTGGATTTACCGAATATTAGGACGCGAATGTAATCGTAAATCAAGCCGATAACCCACCCTAAGACGAAGGTGGCAATGGTCTCTGTGCCAGATAGCGAATATCCGAAGTGCTTAGCGACTAAATATATACCAGCTGTAAGGATAAAAGCTGCAGCTGACCCTGACAATATGGCATTAGGACGTGCTACAGTATTACCAATCACTTCGCTGCTCTTTTCGACGGCGGGGTTATGAATAACTTTACTGAAAGTTCTGCTGGCAGGTGACATTTCGGATTGAATCTCGGTCATAGTCTTGTCGAAGGCGGCTTTGCGCTCTTGTTTAGAGGTAGGGCCGCGGCGTTTCTTCTCTGGACTGACTTCATTGGTTTTTATTTTGTTTTCTTTACGTTCTTGGGCGATTTCTCTAGCTTGGTTTAAGGCTTCATGGCGTGCTTTTTTCAGCTGTTCCTGAGAGGTTTCAGAGCTAGCTTCTTTCTCTGTTTTATTTTTAGCGTTAATATTCTCTTGAGTTTTCCGATGGATTACTTCAGAGCTAGTGTACTGCTCTTTATGCTTATCGCTAAGTGATGGTATTTTTTCATTATTCATTGATAGCTACCTCATCTTTGTTTTATATAATCTTATAGTTTATATAGTGCCTGAGTTAAAATCTCGACGGATTAAGCGGACTTCCTTTTTCAGCTGACGCGATCGTGCGTAGAAGAATGCGACGACAGCGAAGGTGATTCCGGCAAATAGCATGTTTTCGCCAGGTCCGGTGTGTGGAAGTTGAGCAACAGTTTGTTCAATTGCTTGCTTTTGTGCCGGACAGTCTACATTAATGGTCACGGAATTGCCAAAAGTATTGGTCATCTTGCAATCGTATGAATTAGGGTTGCCGGTGCCAGTGGCTTTTGGCGAGATCGTGCTTTGGAGCTTCACGCTGAATACTCGAGTTTGAGTTTCACCAGGCTTTAGCGTGATTTTTGGCCATACCAATAGAGTTTCTGTGTCTTGGCTGCCAGAGGTGTCCTTGGTTAAGGTAGCTCCTCCTTTGTTTTCTAGCGAAGCATATTGGAGGACGTCGGCGAGATTCTCGGTGATGGTGTAATCGGTAGCTTTCAATCCTTTGTTGGTAACAGTAATCTTGTAAATAATTTGATCGGACGCCTTGGCGGTAGTTGTCGAAGCATCGGCGTTGCCTTGCGAGGTGTTTTGGGCGGTTTTTGTTTGAATGATATCTTCTTTACACTTAGCATCTTTTATCCACAAAGTTGTGTCGCCTGGGCATGGTTGACAGTTAGGATCTGTGGCAAGCAAGGCAGGATTTTGCGGACACTTAGCTGGCTCTACAATCTGAAATTCCTTGGTACAGCTATCACTGGTACGGTCGCCTAGAGATGTTTTCAAGATAGCTTTAACTGTATATTTACCAGCTTCAGTTTCTTTGTCAGTGACAGTTCGAGTCTTACTTTCGATGGTTTTTAATTGTTTACCATCTCGATAGACGACAAATCTATAACCAGTAATTGAAGCGCCATTGCTGGTGTTGCCGGAGGCGGTATATTGGTAGGTATTCTTGTTGTTAACGATTGCTAGCGACGAACATACTGCGACAGGGTCAGCTTTGCATCTCGGGTCGTTCGCAGGCAGGTTAGTCTTGCCGGGGACAGTGCACATCGGAGTATAGCAATTTGGATAGGTCCCTGATTGTCCAGGAGGGCAAGCGGGAGCTGGCGGGACAGTTAGTGTAATTAGGTTACCGCAGCTGCGCATAATTCCGAACCACATTCCTGTCATTGATGAACGGGCAACGTAGGCTGAATAAGCGCCTGAATTACCCCAAAGCCGCTGCGGTCTGTAATAAAACGTTCGCGTACCACCGCCAGTTTTTACGGTGTAGCCGCCTTCACCTTGGCTTGCACCGAATACAGGTTTCATACCCCAAGAATATAAGCCTTCGTTGCTCCTGTGATACTCCAAATTATTACCAGCTTGGTCAATATCGCTGCGAGAAATGCCGACAGCATCGTAGAGGTCACGGATATTGTTGACGTTGCTGTCATAGGTGCTTAGTAAGGCTTGCTTACTCCATACGCCGCCATAAACCATATCAGTAGCGTCGGCAGCGGTAGCTGGCTCTGGTGCCTGAAATACGGCAAAAAACTGTACAATGAGCGCAAAAGCTGTAAAAATAAGTCCTAATCTGCGCACCGATTCTTCTTTGCGTAACCGTTTTGCATAAAAACCTAATTGTCCGACTAATGCGGGGCTAAAGGCGAGATTTGATACTAGCTTTCTAAACATTTTGCTTACCTTTTTGTGTTATTTTGAGATATATTTTCCTCTCTTTTATAATATCATACTTATGGCAACCGCAGCAATACCTTGAATGAACAATTTTTTTTATGGTATAATGTGGGTATTAATAGACAAGCTGAGCGACTGTAAATAGGGAGTGATTTCATTATGAGTAAACAAAAAAATGATGGTTCGTATGATAGTTCGCAGATCCAAGTTCTTGAGGGTCTCGAACCAGTACGTAAACGTCCAGGAATGTATATTGGCAGCACGGGATATGATGGTATACACCATTTAATTAAAGAAATCGCCGACAACTCGATAGACGAAGCTATAGCTGGTTATGGGTCGCGAGTTGATGTGAGATTGTTGGCAGATGGCGGTGTGACAGTAACTGATAATGGTCGTGGTATTCCAGTAGATAAGCACCCTAAGACTGGCATTAGTACGCTTGAGACAGTCCTGACTGTTCTGCATGCTGGCGGCAAATTCGGCGGCGGCGGCTACAAGGTGTCAAGCGGTTTGCATGGTGTTGGTTCTAGTGTGGTTAACGCTCTATCTACTAAGCTGATTGCTGAAGTTGTTAGGGGCGGTATGCTATATCGTATCGAATTTTCTCGCGGTAAAACTGTGGCACCGCTCAAGAAAATAGGAAAAACCGATCGGCCAGATGGCACCTGTATCACGTTCTATCCAGATGCTGAAATCTTTAAGGAGACAATTAAATTTGATTATAAATGGGTGGTAAATTATTTACGCCATCAGGCATATCTAACTAAAGGTGTTTATACCTCTGTTTATGATGAGCGTACTCGCGAGCGCCAGGCGTTCTACTTCGAGGGTGGTATCAAGAGCTATGTCAAGAATTTGAATAAGGGTAAAGATGTGCTTGGCGATGAGATATTCTATGTCGATAAGCAAGTCAGCGATTCGGTTGTTGAAATAGCAGTACAATACAACGATTCCTACATCGAAACCGTTAAGCCGTTTGCAAATAACGTTTTGACACCGGACGGCGGCACGCATTTGGTTGGCTTTAGGTCAGCACTTACCAGGGTAATCAATGATTATGCCCGTAAAAATAGCCTGCTCAAAGAAAAAGAAGATAACTTGACTGGCGATGATATCCGCGAGGGCCTGACGGCGGTGATATTGGTAAAATTGCCAGATCCGCAGTTTGAGGGCCAGACTAAAAATAAACTAGGTAATCCAGAGGTGCGTCGCTATGTCGAGCAAGTAATGAACGAATATTTCGCATATTATCTAGAGGAAAATCCAGCTATTGCTAAAAAAATTATCAATAAAGCCTTGTTAGCGGCGCGAGCACGCAAGGCAGCGCGGGCAGCGCGGGATAATGTAATTCGCAAAGGAGCGCTTGACGGTGCTAGTTTGCCTGGCAAATTAGCTGATTGTTCTAGTAAAGATCCGTCGGAATGCGAATTGTATATAGTTGAGGGAGATTCGGCTGGCGGTTCAGCAAAAACTGGCCGCGATAGCCGTACGCAGGCGATTTTGCCTCTGCGCGGTAAAGTGCTCAATACCGAGCGGGCTCGCTTAGACAAAATGTATGCCAATCGAGAAATCTTGAGCTTAATCAAAGGGGTAGGCGTAGGTATTGGCGATGCTTTTGATATTCGCGGATTGCGCTATCATAGAATTATCATCATGACTGATGCCGATGTCGATGGCAGCCACATCGCGACGCTACTGATGACGTTTTTCTTCCGCTATATGCGGCCAGTTGTGGAAGGCGGGCACATATATCTAGCTAAACCGCCACTGTTTAAGCTGAAATTATCCCAAAGCAAACAAGAGTATTTATATAATGAGGAGGCGCTTGAAGCACGGTACGATGAGCTAATTGCGGCACGCAAAGAGAAGGGTGTTCAGATTGATTTAAACGATTCGCGGGCAAAACAAGCTGGTCTGAGCGAGTCGGCCCTACAACGCTATAAGGGTCTCGGTGAAATGGATGCTAGTCAACTCTGGGAAACGACTATGAACCCGGAAAATCGAGTGCTGGTACAGGTTAAGCTCGAGGATGCTGAGCGCGCTGATGCTATCTTTACGAAGTTAATGGGCGATGATGTTGAAGTGCGCAAGAATTTTATTCAAGCTAATGCTAATAAAGTCAGTCTTGATGAGCTAGATGTGTAAATGGACGAGAAGAAGGATAGGAATATGAAACCAGAGTCAAAAAAACCAGTCGAAGGCGAGATTATCGAGCAGACTAACGACGTTAGCCATTCAAAGTCTGTAGAAATTCGAACAGTAGAAGATGTTATGGAGGATAGTTTTATCCGGTATTCAATGTCGGTCATCGTTGACCGTGCTTTGCCGGATGTGCGCGACGGTATGAAGCCAGTTCATCGCCGTATTGTGTACGTAATGGATAAAATGGGTATCGGGCCGACAGCTAAGACCGTGAAAAGTGCACAGATTGTCGGTGAAGTAATGGGTAAATACCATCCGCACGGCGACAGTTCGATTTATGATGCGATGGTACGTATGGCTCAAGATTGGGTGGAGCGCTATCCGTTGGTTCAGGGCCAAGGTAACTTTGGTTCAATGGACGGCGACCCGCCAGCAGCTATGCGTTATACCGAAGCAAAAATGACTCGGGTGTCAGAGTCACTTTTGGCAGATATTGATAAAGAGACGGTTGATTTTCGCGATACATATGACTCTACGCGCCAAGAACCGATTGTTTTGCCTGCTAAATTGCCGAATTTACTGTTGAATGGGCAAGTTGGTATTGCTGTTGGTATGGCAACTAATATTCCGACGCATAATCTAGGCGAGGTGGTTGATGCAACGGTTACGCTGATTGATAATCCGGAAGCAACGCTTGATGACCTTATGAAGTGTATCAAGGGGCCAGATTTCCCAACTGGCGCGGTGGTTTATGGCGGCGCGCCGATGCGCCAAGCTTATGCGACCGGTCGCGGCAGTGTGACGATACGGGCGGTGGCAAATATTGAAGAAACCAAACGCGGCCGTCATCAAATTATAGTTTCTGAGATGCCTTATGGCGTGAATAAAGCAACGCTTATCGAAAAAATTGCCGATTTGGTGCACGAGAAAAAGATTACGGCGATTAGCGCTTTGCGCGATGAGTCGGCTCGCGGTAATGTGCGAGTAGTTATTGAGCTCAAAAAAGACTCCTATCCGAAGAAAGTACTTAACCAATTATACAAATTGACGGCGTTACAGACTAACTTCCATTACAATATGCTAGCTTTGGTGCCAAGCGCTGACGATGCGACACGTCTGCAGCCGCGCGTTTTAGGTTTGCATGATATTCTGAATGAGTTTATCAAACATCGCCGCCAAGTGGTACGCCGCCGCACAGATTACGAGCTACGCAAGGCTAAGGAGCGAGCGCATATTCTGGAAGGTTACAAAATTGCACTGGACAATATCGACGAGGTAATTAGAATCATCCGGGCTAGCAAGACGCAAGATGAAGCCGAAAAGGCGCTCATCGAAAAGTTCTCGCTGAGCGTTATCCAGGCCAAGGCGATTCTGGCAATGCAATTGCGCCGGCTGACGGGTCTAGAACGCGAAGCTATCGAGAATGAGCTAGCTGAGTTAATGAAAAAGATCGCGTATTTTGAAAAAGTTTTGGCTGACGAAAACGAAATCCTTCGCATCATCAAAGAGGAGTTGCTAGAAATTAAAGATAAATATGGCGATGACCGTTGTAGTAAAATTATCAACACCGAAGTCGGTAAGTTTAGCGATGAAGAACTAATCCCAGAAGAAGATACTGTTGTACTGTTGACAACGGAAAATTACATCAAACGTACCTTGGCTAGCGATTATCGCCGTCAAAACCGCGGCGGCAAGGGTAAACGCGGTATGACCACTAAAGAGGAAGACGTTATTGATCAGCTAGTACCAGCTGGAACACATGATTGGCTGCTGTTTTTCACGAACAGGGGTAGAGTGTTTCGTCTGAAGGCCTACGAAGTGCCGGCAGCTAGCTTAGCGGCGAAGGGCGTAGCAGCGGTCAATTTATTACAGCTGCAGCCAGAGGAAAAAATTACTTCAATTATCAATCTAGCTAAAGATGCAAATGTTGATGAAGGCTATCTATTTATGGCGACGACCAAGGGTACAGTCAAGAAGACAGCGATTGCTGACTATTCAAATATTCGTACCAATGGTTTAATTGCTATTAATTTGGATGAAGGCGATGAGCTGCGTTGGATCAAGCAAACTACTGGCAAGAACGATGTGATTATCTCGACTTCGGCTGGACAAGCGGTTCGCTTTAGCGAGGAGGAGTGTCGTCCGATGGGACGTGCTGCTCGCGGTGTGCGTGGTGTGCGACTACGAACGGACGATAGTGTTGTAGGTATGGATATTGTAACTTCAGCTGATCAAAAATTGCTGGTGATGAGTGCAAATGGGTTCGGCAAAGTAACCAAGGTAGCTAATTTCCCGAGTCACCGCCGCGGCGGTGTCGGTGTGAAGGCTGCTGTTGTTACGGCAAAAACTGGTCCGATAGTTGCTGTTCAAACGCTTGAGAAGGATGCGATTGAGGCAATTATGATTAGTCAAAATGGACAGACTATCCGAGTGTCGCTTGACGATATTCCAGCGCTTGGCCGTACTACCCAGGGTGTTCGAGTGATGCGTATTAATGACGGAGATACAGTTTCATCAATGGGGATTATACGTGATACAGACGAAGGAGAAAAATAGCGGATGGTAGTATCCCCGTATATAATAGCTTTTGCTGTTGGTTGGGCTATGGCGCAGTGCGGTAAGTACGTCGTTGCTGCTATTAAGATGCATACCTTGAAAGTGTTTGATCATCTGTATATATCGGGAAATATGCCAAGCGCTCATAGTGCTACGATGATGTCTCTAGTATCGATTATTGGTTTGAAAGACGGAGTCGGCAGTGGTTTGTTTGGTTTGACATTAGCTCTAGCGGCGATTGTGATGTACGACGCATTGATGGTGCGGCGATCTGTTGGCGAGCAGGGCGAGGCTATCAAGCAAGTTATTGATATCTCGAAATTTGATGTGTCAAAGCCGCGTAGCGCTAAGGGACATACCCCTTTGGAAGTGGTAGTCGGTGCTGTAATTGGCTTGCTAGCGGGTATCGTTGTATTTTTAGCTACAAAAAACTAGCGATAAGGTGTTGACTTGATCGGGTTAGAGCGCTACAATAGTGAACAGTCTGGTTGCGAGAGATAAACTTACAAATTGCATCTTAGCAGTCAGGTTAATAGTAATTTAACAATTTGATTGTGCAATTATCATCGTCAGTCTATTTTTGAGTAGACGCTTCAAATGAAGCATCTTTATGGAGAGTTTGATCCTGGCTCAGGATGAACGCTGGCGGCGTGCCTAACACATGCAAGTCGAGCGGCAGCGCGAGTAGTTTACTACTTGGCGGCGAGCGGCGAACGGCTGAGTAACGCGTGGGAATTTGCCCCAAAGTGAGGAATAACTGCCCGAAAGGGTGGCTAATACCGCATATGGTCTTCGGATTAAAGGATTTATCCGCTTTGGGAGAAGCCCGCGTCGGATTAGGTAGTTGGTGAGGTAATAGCTCACCAAGCCGACGATCCGTAGCTGGTCTGAGAGGATGACCAGCCAGACTGGAACTGAGACACGGTCCAGACTCCTACGGGAGGCAGCAGTGAGGAATCTTCCACAATGGGCGAAAGCCTGATGGAGCAACGCCGCGTGCAGGATGAAGGCCTTCGG
>CAUSWA010000002.1:0-58833 GCA_963535445.1 uncultured Candidatus Saccharibacteria bacterium
CAAACTGTGGCCGCCATCTAAGATCTGGCGCAGTTATATCAATGAAAATTGGGCGTTCTTTTGGGCGTCTGATTTTCATTTACACGGATTGTTTAATTTTTGGGAGGATCGGCGGGTGTCGGTATAGCCATGAGCGTCTTGGCTTGGTATAATAAATCATATGATTTTAATGAGGAGAATACGGGGTATAGTTTCATGCTGGCACAGGCTAGCGGTAATGGCGGTTGCGGCAGGCGTTTTATGGCCGTCGTCGGTTCTGGCAGCAGGAATTGGCGGCCGCCCGGCGAATCCCGATCCGAATAATCCGCGGACACAGTCGATTTTTATTTATCAGTTGAATCGTGGTGCTAGCAAATCTGATCAGTTGACGATTACTAATGGTTTGGTCGAGCAAGCGGATATCGAAGTGTATGCCGTCGACGGCACAGTCACAGCGACTGGCGATATGACGTGCAAGCAGCAGGTCGAGGAAAAGAAAGATGCTGGCAATTGGGTGAGGCTAGCCAAAAGCGAAGTGACGTTAGCGCCAAGTGCTTCAACTAATGTTGATTTTACCGTTACGGCGCCGAGTAAAGCTGATGTTGGCGAACATAATGCCTGCTTGGTAATTCAGCGCAAAGCCGATCCAGCCGCTGCTAAGAAGGGAGGCATCCAGCTGCAAACGCGCCAAGCGGTGCGTATGGCGATTACTATCCCTGGTAATATTCACCGTGATGTGACAATTGACAAATTCGCCGTCGATAATAACAGTAAGCAGCTGTATAACATTGCTATCAAAAATTCCGGCAACGTTTCAGCTGATGTTGATGTCAGGCTGACGGTCAAGGATATGTTTGGTAATGTTGTGTATAAGAACGGCGGCGAGTATGCAGCAATTGCCGAGCAAATCCGCCAGTTCCGCTACGAGAGTAATTTGCAGCCGTTCTGGGGCGGCAAGTACCGCGCCGAACTTTCGATTGCGTATAATAAAAAGGCTGGCGAATGGGGTGTTAGTAAAAATTCGGCTGATTTAACGACGAAAAAGGTTGAACCAATAGAATTATTTTTCTGGCCGGCACCTGCTGCTTGGGCGATTATCATTGGAGCGATTGTCGTGGTTATTGCGGCGGTTTGGCGGGGGATTGTCTTCGTGAAAAAGCGCCGGAAGCGATAATTTACTAGCTGCGATTGATATGTCATAATGGGGGGGGTATGAAGAAAAATTTTCTTGTTAGAGCGTTCTTTGGCGTTACTATTGCGGCGTTCGGCGGGGTTCTGTTACTGAGGAATCTCGAGATTATCAAGTTTGATAGCTGGCACTTGTTTTGGGGAACGGTTTGGGCGGTTGGTCTGATTTTGGCTGGTCTGATGACGATATTTAGCTCTCGCAGAGCCTCGCTGCGGGTGTGGGGATTACTGCTGATGACTATCGGTGTGTCCATTGGCTTGGGCGCTTACGGTGTAATTAATATTAGCGTTTGGAAGATATTTTGGCCGGTGATGTTGATTGCTATCGGCTTGATAGTAAGTGTCGGCTCAGGCGGCCACAAGCGATCTAAGAAATCGGTTGCTGATGATAGCGGTAATGAAAAAATTGCAATTTTTTACGGCGAAGAGTCGCGCGTGAAAGGTGACTATACTGGCGGTTCAGCAACGGCGATATTTGGCGGCGTGGAGTTGGATTTGCGTCGGGCGAACATTAAGGATGGCGCGGTTATTGACATCTTTACGTTTTGCGGCGGCGTTAGTATCAGCTTGCCAGACGATGTGATTGTAAAAAACGAAGTTCGCGGCATTTTGGGCGGTAGCGAGTATAAAACAGTATCCAAATCTTCCGCTAAAAAGACAATTATACTGCGCGGCGAGTGCATTTTGGGTGGTTTGGAAGTAAAATAATTTAGTTTGGATTGGCTCGAGATAACGCTATATCTGGTGTACCTAGGCTAGATATAGCGTATTTTAATTTTATGTAGTAAAATGTGAGTAGGGCGTTTTCGCGTGTGCTGTCTGTTGTGGCGGCGCGGCGAAATGAGCGGCTATCAACCGCGAAGCCTGCAGGAAGAAATTGGCTTTTATCAGCTGATATTAGACCCCGCCGTGAGCTTGCGTAAATAGCATAAGAAAGAGCTAAAAGAATCACTTCTTTTGGAATCGAGATGGTACCGTCCGCCAACAGCCTTTCGCGGATTCTCGAGGTCAAGAGGGGTGATTTTATTTTGGAAGGAAACTATATCAATGTCCATTAGCGAGCAAGAACTAGTCAAAAATACTAGCGGTGAATGCTTACCCAAGAAGTCTACGCCGATGATTGAGATGGTATCGCCTGACAGTAGCTTATTCGATCGTCTTAAAAAAGAGATGTATATATCTGACGATTATGAGACGGAACTGCGCGATCTAATTAAACAGAAAAAGGCAGTAGTGTTGGCAGTAGAGGCAGATGGACGCTATGTCGGCCGGGTGACCTTGCGGCATGACTGGGGTAATGAGACATCTATCATTGAAAAGGATTTTCCGGGTTTACCGCAAATCAATGCGCTGGAAGTTGACGAGAATTATCGACGTCAAGGCTTGGCAACTATGCTTATTGCGGCAGCAGAAAATGAAGCTCGCCGCCAAGGCTTTTCTATGATTGGACTGGGTGTTGAAATCTCAAATGAGCCAGCGAAAAGACTATACGAAAAACTAGGTTACAGCTATCAGCAGGTTGGCGGTAGCGATACGTATGATTTTCTCTTCGGCAAGCCTAATCCGCAGGTATATAAGCTACGGTTAATGACAAAATCGTTGCAAACAGAGGCAAATCATGACTGATCAGCATCAAGAATGGCTAGATTTTGCGAAAAGCGTGGCGCTGGAGGCGGGCGATATTATGCGAAAATATTTTGGTAAGAAACCAGACTCTCATTTCAAAGCAAACAATACAATCGTGACTGTTGCGATGAGGAGATAGTGAAAGTGATGAGGAAACTAATAGAATGATGAACAGGGAACAGGAAAGTTTGATTAATAATTTAAACAAAGCAGTGAATATAAGGTAAATAAGGAGGAAAAATATGAAATTCAAACACGGCACACGTCGCCGCGCGGCAGAATACGAAAAAGATTGGGTGCAGCGCTGGAAGGACGGTCAGACGTTTGAAAAGTCAGTGGCGCAGCGGCCGGCAGATAATGCCTACGTTTTTTATGACGGGCCGCCGTTTATTACTGGCGTACCGCATCATGGTACGTTACTGAGCTCAATCGTTAAGGATGCGGTGCCGCGCTACTGGACGATGAAAGGCAAGCGCGTGGAGCGCCGCTGGGGTTGGGACTGTCATGGCCTACCGGCAGAGAACTTCGTCGAAAAGCAGATGAATATTATGGATCGGCGGCAGATTGTAACGAATAGCGACCAGTCAGCGCCTCTGGATAAGGACGGTAATCCTTTGCCGACTATTAGCCTGGAAAAATACATCACCAAGGCGCGCGAAAGCATGGTGGCCAATAGCGAAACCTGGCAGGGCGTGATCGACCGCATCGGCCGCTGGGTGGACTTTACGGGTGCCTACCGTACCATGGACAAGGACTTTATGGAGAGCGTCTGGTGGGCCTTTAAACAATTGTATGAGGCGGGCAAAATCTACGAAGGCGAAAAGGTGCTGATGTACGACACCAAGTTTGCTACCCCTGTCAGCAAGGCCGAAGTGACCATGGACAACGACGCCTACCAGACAGTGACTGACCCGAGTGTGTATGTGAAGTTTCGGTTAAAAGATAGTAAGACGAGCCGCAAAATAGTATTAAACGAGCACTCAAAAATTTTGTTTGTGTGCAATGCAAATGTTGTCCGTTCGCAGATGGCGCAGGCTTTTTATAATCACTTCACCAATACACAGAATGCCGATTCGGCTGGTGTTAACGCAGAGAAGTACTCTACCGATGAGATACCGACAGTTGCGGATTTTGATGCTCATCTCGTTGCTAAGAATCTTGATCCGCTGGCGGTTATTGACTTAATGCGAGAGAAAGGTATCGAAGTTGGAGCTAGCCAACGGACACAGTTGACGAAGGATATGCTGCGTGATTACGACCTAGTTGTCAATATCGCTAATCGCAGCCAGACACCTGATTGGCTAAAGGGTGATAACGTTGTTTGGTGGAAGATTGAGGATCCTCACGCCGAAAGTCGAGAGCTGGCAAAATTGGCGTGCGACGAAGTCGAAAAGCGAGTCAAGAAGTTGATTAGCGGTGAAGTAGTTGATGATATCGAAGGTGATGATGTCAATGTCCTCGCCTGGACGACCACACCGTGGACGCTGCCGGCCAACCTGATGCTGGCCGTCAATCCCGAGATGACGTACTGCGAAGTGCTGGTCGATGGTGAGAAATTAATCATCGCCGAGGAGGCGCTGGAACGCACTTTGCAAGACGACAAGCACCAGCCGCTTGAGTACGACGTACTGCGGAAGTTTCCGGGTAGCGAGCTAGTGGGTAAGAAATACCAGCCGCTCGACACCGGCTCGACCTGGCCGCAGAATGATAAAATTCACACTATTTACGCGGCGGATTTCGTTTCGCACGAGTCGGGTACGGGTATCGTGCACATTGCGCCGGCTTACGGTGAGGATGACTTTGAGCTTGGTAAAGCCAATGGTATCGCGCCTTTCCATGTGATTGATGATAACGGCTACTACACCGATACCAATTACAAAGGCCTGGAGGTGTGGGAAAATAATAAATTCATCGCCAAAGATTTGAAGGAAAAGGAGATAGTCTGGAAAATCGAGTATATTCGCCACGAATATCCGTTCAATCCTAGAAGCAAGCAGCGCATCATGTACCGGGCGATTCCGTCGTGGTTCTTTGCGATTCAGGGGCAGAAGCCGCTCATGCTGGAGCAAAACGAGAACATCAATTGGTTCCCGGCTCACCTGAAGCATGGCCGCTTTGCTAAAAACATTGAGCAAGCACCAGATTGGAACCTCAGCCGCGACCGCTTTTGGGCAACGGCCATGCCGGTGTGGAAGGGCGACCAGGGTACGGTCAAAGTAGTCGGGTCGTATGCAGAGCTCAAGGAACTGAGCGGCGTGGCGCTGGATGATTACCACCGCCCGTGGGTGGATGACATTACTTTTGAAATCGACGGTGAAAAGTTTACCCGCATCGATAAGGTGCTCGACTGCTGGTTCGAGAGCGGTAGCATGCCGTTTGCGCAGCTGCATTATCCGTTTGAAAACCAAGCCAAGTTCGAGAAAAATTACCCGGCGGATTTCATCGTTGAGTATATTGGCCAGGTGCGGGCATGGTTCTACTATGTGCATGCCGTAAACGTTGCTTTGGCTGAAATCGGTGCCTTTGGTGAGGCTGGTGCGCAGCATAAAAACGCCTACGGTAATGTCATCACCACCGGCGTGGTGGCGGGCAATGACGGCCGCAAGATGAGTAAGTCCCTCGGCAATTTTACCGACCCGAATGAACTGATGGATAAGTTCAGTGCTGATTCCTTACGCTTCCTATTGCTGAGTAGCCCGCTACTTAACGGCGAGGACTTTGCTTTGCACGACAAGGACGTGGGCGACGTGGCGCGCAAGCTAAGTATGATTTGGAATATGTATGATTTCTTTACTATGTACGCGGAGGTTGATGGCTGGGAGTTTGATGGTGAGTTGAGAGATCCGCTTGGCGAGTTGACTAATCCGCTGGATATTTGGATCGTCAGTCGGCTGCATCAGCTGGTGGCAGAAATTGAGCGTCACATGGACACCTATAACATCCCTGATGCGCTGAGCCCTATTTTGCCATTCCTCGACGACGCCTCCAACTGGTATGTTCGCCGCAGTCGCCGCCGCTTCTGGAAGTCTGAAGATGATGGCGATAAGAACGATGCTTACCGCACGCTACATTACGTACTGGTACGTTTGAGTTACATTTTGGCGCCATTTACACCGTTTTTGGCTGAGGAGTTGTATCATAATCTAACCGGTGATGACGAGTCGATCCACCTCAAAGATTGGCTGCCGGCGGGTGCGGTGAATGAGCAGGCGCTAGCTGACATGGCTCGGACACGTGAATTGATCAACAACGGCCTGAGTCTGCGCATGAAGAAGGACGAGCATCAGGAGTCGATCAAGGTTCGCCAACCGCTGCAATGTGCGGCATATGCGGGCGTAAAATTGACTGACTACTATGAACAAATCATGGCCGAGGAGCTCAATGTCAAGGAAATTCGCTGGATTGAGAGTCTAGACGAGCACTTGGCTGATTATGATGTGACCGAGGGCGTGATCAAGCCAGAGAGCTGGGTAGAAATTAGTAAGCACTTAACGCCCGAACTCAAACGCGAGGGTCTGATGCGTGAAGTCATTCGCCACGTCCAAAGTGCGCGCAAGAAAGCTGGGTTGCAGGTGGATGATCGGATTGAATTGAATATCGCCAGCAGCGACGCAGAAATCACTCAGGCTGTCGATATATTTGCCGATACCATCAAGGCCGAGACGCTGGCTGTAAAGCTAGGCTCTGCGGCGGCGGACGATATGGAAGAGTACGACGTTAAAGTTGACGGTAAACCGGTAGAAATTTATCTGAAGAAAGCTGATTAAGCTGCTAAATTGCGACCAGGAGTACACCCTTATAATTTCCAGGGTTTCTTGGCCATATTTTCGCATAGGTTAATTAAGTGTTACGATAGAGCTATGACTACTATTACCAAAGCTATCATTCCGGTCGCTGGTTGGGGCACGCGGATGTTACCGATTACCAAATCAATCGAAAAGTGTATGTTGCCGGTGGGGACGCGTCCGGTGGTTGATTATATCGTGCAGGATATAATTCGGGCGGGCGTCAAGGATATTTATTTCGTGGTTGGCGAGCAAAGCACTCAGGTACAGAGTTATTATCGGTCAAATATCCAGTTGAACGACTATTTGCGGCGCGCTGGCAAAGAAGATAAATTACCTCTAGTAGCGCCGCTACGCGATGTGCGAATACATTTTTTAACCCAGCCTGGTACGGGCGGTTACGGCACTAGTATCCCAGTGGGGCTGGCTAGCGAATTTATTGAGCCAGGCGAGTCGGCGTTTGTGGTGATGGGTGACCAATTTTTCTGGCGTGTTGACGGCGGTTCAAATGCGGCTGACCTGGCGGAACTAGTGGAGGCGCGCGGTTTATCTGCTGGTTTGCTGGGTAACCCTGTTGAGGAGGCACTTATTCCACAGACGGGCATTATCGAAACCGACCAGCAGGGTAATTTTGTACGCATCATTGAGAAGCCGAAGCTGGAAGACGCGCCGAGCAATCTCAGCAATTCAAGCTTTTACATTCTCAATAAAGAGATTTTCGAGCTGGCGCGTACATTACCCGCCAATCCGCAGCGCGGTGAATTTGAGCTGACCGATGCTATCAATGCGTACATCGCGGGCGGCGGTATCATCGCGGTGGGCGAGGCCAAGGGTGACTATATGGAGTGCGGTTCGCCCAGCGGCTGGCTACGCGCCAATAACGCCATGGCTCGGTTGCAGGCAAATTAGTTGCACGTATTATCCATCTCTGTTATAATTGGCTACTGATAGTAAATATATTTTAAGGAACGAAATGAAAGCAGTCGTAAAGATCTCTGGCAAACAGTATATTGTCAGCGAAAAAGAGTCCCTCTTGGTGGATCTCCTCCCTGAAGGCACAAAAGAACTCACTCTCGACGCACTTTTAGTGATTGATGGTGATAAAACAAAAGTTGGTACGCCGACCGTGAAAGGCGCAGTGGTAAAAGCGAAAGTCGTTGAGGCGGAGGTCAAAGGCGATAAAATCCGCGTCATTCGCTACAAAGCTAAAAAACGCGTTCACAAAGAAAACGGCCATCGTCAAAAATATAGCCGTATCGAGATTACGTCGATTAAATAGTAGATACAAACTTGATAAATTACCCTGTTCTCTGAAGCAGGGTAATTTCATATTTACTAGATGTTTGTGGTATAATTAAACGTAAGCAGAGAGGGCAGATAAACAGTGGCATCTATCATAACAGTTACCAATCAGAAAGGCGGCGTGGGCAAGACAACAACGTCAATCAATCTGGCTTACTATCTGGCGAAGATGGGCAAGCGGACTCTATTGATTGATTTCGATCCGCAGGGCAATGCAACTAGCGGCTTAGGTATTGATAAGCAGAGTTTAGAAGTGACTATTGCCGATGCTATTCTCGGCCGTAAAAAATTAGTAGAAGTAACAATCCCAACCGAGTTTGATAACCTATCGTTGGTGCCTGCTGTGCCGACCTTAGCTAATACCGAAGTAGAGCTGGCTCAGACTGATTATCGTTTCAGCCGCCTGAAATATGCTATCAAGGCTTGCACCATAGAGTACGATTACATTATCATTGATTGTCCGCCGAGTTTGAGCTTATTGACAGTTAATGCGTTAATTGCTGCTCAGTATGTTTTGCTGCCGGTACAAGCAGAATTCTATGCATTAGAGGGCCTAGGCCAGCTGTTGGAAACGATGAAACTAGTGCGCAAAAATCTCAATCCAACGCTTGATTTGGTAGGTGTGTTGCCGACAATGGTTGATAACCGCACGTCGCTGTCAACGCAGGTATTAGACGAGATTTCTAAGCATTTTCCAGCTAAAGTGTTCAAAACGAAGATTCCGCGCAATGTCCGCTTGGCTGAGGCACCGAGCCACGGCTTGCCAATTGGCGTGTATGATAGGTTTAGTAAAGGCGCTCGCGCTTATAAAGCGCTAGCCAAGGAGGTGATTGAGCGTGCCGGCTAAAAAGGGCCTAGGGCGAGGTTTTGACTCGCTTATTCCGACAGAGCTGCTAGACGAATCGTTCGATCCGACAGCCGAGCAAGATGAACGCGTTAGCGATTTGCGCTATATTAAATTAGCGTCAATTATGCCCGATCCAGATCAGCCGCGCCGCGAATTTGATGACGATGCGTTGGTTGAACTAGGTAAATCGATCAAGGAACATGGCGTATTGCAGCCAATAGTAGTGCGGCCGCATGGTGACGGCTATATGATTGTGGCCGGCGAACGCCGTTTCCGGGCTTCTAAATTAGCGAAGCTTGATCGAATTCCAGCACTGGTGCGGACGCTATCGGGCCAGCATCGGTTAGAACTGTCGCTGATTGAGAATATACAGCGCCGCGACCTTAATCCGCTAGAGACAGCGACGGCGTATTTGAAGTTGCGCGATCAGTTTAATCTGACTTTAGATGATATTGGCAAGCGTGTTGGTAAGACATCGGCGGCGATTGCTAATACTATGCGTTTGTTGCGCTTGCCGGGGGCGGTGCGCGATGTAGTAGCGCGCGGCGAACTAAGTGAAGGCCAGGCGCGGTCGCTGACTAGCTTGCCAGAAGAAGAAATTTTGCGGGTTGTCCCGAGAATTATAAAAGAACAATGGAGCGCGCGGACGATTGAGCGCTATGTCTCGAATTATAAGAAACTGCACGGTACAGCATCGACTAAAGGTAGAAAAGCAGCTCGCAGTTCGAGATTTATTCGCGAAGAGGAGTGTTTTGCTAAACGTTTCGGAACGCCAGTCGCCGTCAAAGAGACTCGAAAAGGCGCCGGACGGATTATTATTTCATTCAAAGATCAAGCGGATTTCGAGCGAATTGCCAAGTTGTTGGGTGAATAACCCCGAATTGTACTAATCTAACGTTGTAAAAATTACAAATTGAATTTTTAGGCTGCTAGCTTGTAGTCTTAATTTTAAACTCAAAACGAGTCTATATTGCCTAACGGAAAAATCCGCAAAGCTACTGGTCCGACAATATCATAAGTTGGGATGAAACCCAGTCCGCTACGCGAGTCGAATGAGTTGTCGCCGACTCGATTATCGCCCGCTACGAAAATAGAGCCTTCTGGTACTGTCCATTCGCCGCTGTGGCTAGTCGGTGATTTTGGACCGACGTTGTTCTTGCGTGTACTATCGTCTGGATGAAAGCCTTCGGGATATTTATTATTGTAAACTGTTAGCACGCCGTCCTTGACAACGACGCGTTCGCCAGGGAAGGCGATTACGCGTTTGATGATATAGCGATCTGGTGCTCCAGGCCTATAGACGGGATTAACAAAAACAACAATCTTTCCACGTTCTGGCAAATACGGTTTATTTTGTATCTGAGCCATGGTTACAGGTATTCGGTTAATAATTAACCGGTCGCCGTCGGCGAGAGTATTATCCATGCTGTGTCCAGAGACGGAAAAACTGCGAAAAACGTAAGCATTTAATAGCAAAGTGCCAATCAGCACTGCAATAACAAATCCGCTAAAACTTAGAAAATCTCGAAGACGCGGATGGCGGGTGAGATAGCTGGCTTCCATTACACGTATTATACGCTGTAAAAACCAACGAAACAATAAGCGTGATATTTATTTTTTAGCTAAAATCCTTTATAGTACATAGATATGGTGAAGCGAGCGATAGACGGTTTTGTACCGCGAAATACTCCTGCGCGCAGAGCGCCTGTTGATAGCCAGAAAAAACCAGCGGTTAATTTCGGCGATATGGGACATACTGTGCCTGTACGGCGCCAGCAGCAATTGCCGCCGCGGCCGATTACTTCGGCGCCAAATAGAGGTGTTCGCAGCGATATTGATGAGTCTTTGCGCGAGATTAGTAATAATCTTGACTTATCTCCATCCAAACATTCTGGCAAAGACTCGCCAAAAAATGGCCAAAAAAAGCGCGATTGGAAAAAAATCGCCAAGCGTGCGGCAATCGCAATAATTGTTATTGTGCTTGGTATCGGTATTTTCCTGGGGGTACGGGCTTTGATGGCGGGCAATGCTGTTTTTAAGGGCGATATATTCGGTTTCGTACAGAAGAAACCGCTCAAGCAAGATGCTCATGGCCGCAGCAATATTTTGATACTTGGTACCTCAGAAGACGACGCTGGCCACGAAGCGGGATATCTGACCGACTCGATGATGATCCTTAGCGTTGACCAGAACAAAAAGAATGCTTATATGATTAGCGTGCCTCGAGACTTATACGTCAAATATGGTAAGAGTTGCCAAGCGGGTTATTCTGGTAAGATTAACGCTTATTTTAACTGCGTCAACGATAATTGGTCGAGCGACAGCGCCGAGGAAGAGCGTCAGACGGCAACCAGAGCTTTTGTTGGCAATATATTTGGTATTGATGTGCAATATTCGGTTCACCTGAATTATAGTGTGATGCGTGATTTGGTGGGGGCGCTTGGCGGTATCAAGATTACCATCGACAGCCGCAATCCGAATGGTGTGATGGATAGTAATTTTGATTGGAAGTGTGGTACGACGTCTACCGAGAAATCTCAGCGTTGTCCGCGCGGCCACTATATCAGTTATCCGAATGGTGAGGTAGAATTAGATGCCGAGCACGCGCTGTATCTGGCGATGGCGCGCGGTGACCGAGCGCCAACGTACGGTTTCGAACAGTCTAATTTCGACCGCGAAAAAAACCAGCAAAAGATTATGGTTGCTATTCGCGACAAGGCCTTAAGTGCTGGCACGCTGGCAGATTTTACTAAAATTTCTGGTATTATCGACGCGATTGGCAAGAATTTACGAACTAATTTCGAAAAGAGCGAAGTACGTACGCTGGTCGAGCTAGTACACGACATCAAAAGCGATAATATTAAAAGTGTCAGCTTAATTGATGCCGAGCCGGCTATCTTGACAACTGGCACGTACGGCGGCGCTAGTTCGGTGGTGCCGACGGCCGGAACGTATGACTACAGTCAGCTGCGGGCTTTCGTCAAGAAAAACCTCTATGCGACAGATATCACTAAAGAAAATGCTAACGTCGTTGTACTTAATGCTACTGGCGTATCAGGCGTGGCGCAAAAACAAGCCGATAAATTAACTGAGCTTGGCATGACGGTTAGTACTGTCGGTAATGCGCCGCAAAACGGCTCGTATTCTAGCAACAAGATATATAAAGTCTCAACGCGCGCCAAGACAGCTACGTCTGTAAAGCTGCAGTCGCTTTACGGCGCTGCCCCAGAAGCGGTACAGAGCGTGCCAGGCGTCAAATATAATGCAGAGGTAGACTACGTTATTATCATAGCAGTCAAGCCGAATGCCGGCGAGTAGGCGGGTTATAGAAACAATACTAAGGTGGTATAATTAAGCGGTATGAGTTCAACAAAAAAGCATAAGTATAGCTCTAAGGCAAGCTCGCTGGCTTATGCATCGCTTAATATTTTGCTGGCGCTGGCAGTGTTTGGAACTATTTATGTAACTAATTCGCCAATTTTTGCTTTGCTGCTGGTGGCGCTTGGCAAATGGCGGATTTTGTCGGTAAGGCCGCGTTTTTGGGCGGCTAATGTTTTGTCTAATTTGGTGGATGTTATAGTTGGCGTTAGTTTTGCGCTGTTAATTTGGCTGTCGGGCGGGTACATGGTACTTCAGCTGGGACTAACAGTGTTGCATATTGTCTGGCTGCTATTTATCAAGCAGCGCTCAAAATACACGTATGCGGTTATTCAGGCTGGTACTGCGCTGTTCTTGGGGCTAGTGACACTGTCGTTAACAGCTTATTCATGGGATTCGTTTTATTTCGTAGCAGTTGTTTGGGTGATTGCTTATGCGTCAGCGCGACATGTAGCTAGCCGCTACGAGGGAATCAGCACTAATCTTTACGCGATAGCAGCAGCAACAGTGTGCGCTGAACTCGGCTGGATCTCGTATTATTGGATGATTGCTTATACTATTCCGGGTTTGGCTGCTATCAAGGTATCGCAGTTCGCTATATTTGCAGTATTGATGGGTTTCGTGGCTGAGCGGACAGCGCGTAGCTATCATAAACACGGCGAAGTTCGCTTCGCTGATATTGCAATGCCGATATTATTAACGGCAATGACGATGGTTGTGGCGTATATCTTTGCGGTTTTGAGCGGCAGCGATGCTTTGTAGGGTGTTAAGCGGATTTTTAAGGATTCTTTAAGACTGTATGCGCATAGTAAGTATAATGGATATGATCAAATTATCGAATAGAGGAGGTTTCTGATGAATGATAAGCAGGAAAATGCTATGCCGCGATCGTCAGACTCACAGCCGCTGCCGCCTCGGGTTGTTGCGTCTACTAAACCTTGCCAGAAGAAGACGGTTTGGTTAGCGATCTCTATCGTGATTGCGGCGATTATTTTGGCGGCTGGCGGCATAACTTGTACGCTGCTAATGCGAGGAGGCCGCAATTCTCTGAATACTTTCGTTGACGGTAATCTGGCGGCTGATAGCAAGGAGGCTTCTGTTTCTGATATTATTGATAAAGTTTCACCAAGCGTGGTGTCGATAGTCACCAATACTAAGTCACAATCGCTATTTGGCGGTTCTCGCCAGGTGCAGGCGGCCGGTACGGGTATTATTATCAGTAAAGACGGCTTCGTTCTTACTAATAAGCATGTTGTAGAAGGCGCGCAGTCGGTTACGATTGTAGCCTCGGACGGGTCGACTTACGATGCGGTATCGCTAGTTGGTACCGATCCGTTGAATGATTTGGCTTACTTAAAGATTAAAGACGTTAATAACTTGACACCAGCAGCACTAGGCGACTCGTCGACAGCACGAGTCGGGCAGAACGTTATTGCTATAGGTAATGCGCTAGGACAGTATCAGAACACCGTTTCTAAAGGTATTATTTCTGGTAAAGGCCGGGCGGTCTCGGCGAGCGATAGTAGCGGTAACTCGCGGGAATCTCTGACCGATATGCTGCAGACTGATACGGCTATTAATTCTGGCAATTCTGGCGGGCCGTTAATTAACTACAGTGGGCAGGTTATTGGTATTAATACAGCGGTAGCTTCGAATGCTGAAGGAATTGGCTTTTCGATCCCGATTAACGCAGCAAAAGGTACAATCCAGCAAGTTTTGGCTGGCAAAGGCGTGCAGCGAGCGTATCTGGGCGTCAATTACACGGATATCACGCCGGAAATAGCTAAGCATTATAGTTTGCCATCAAAATATGGCGCGTACGTGACTGGCGGCCGCAGCGAGGACGTTGGCGTTACCGCTAACAGCCCGGCCGCTAAAGCTGGTATTCAAGATAAGGATATCATTACCAAGGTTAATGGTACTGAATTGGGCGCGCGAGGTAATTTATCAAGCGTTCTCGGGCAGTATCAGCCGGGCGATACTATTGATTTGACGGTGATGCGCAGCGGTAAAACGATAAATATCAAAGCGACGCTAGCGACCTATCAAGAATAGTAAATTATGCTTGCAGTACGACGATAAAGCCGCGTTTTAGCTTATGCCGCAGTTGGCGCGAACCAGCGTAGGCTATTATTGCACCGTGCTGCCGCGGGTCGGCTTCTAAAAAAATTAGTGCGCCAGGATTTAAGTGTGCTGGTAGTTGGTCTATCAGTTGGTAGATTAGCGCCAAGCCCTCGTCTTTGGCGAAGAGCGCTAATGCTGGCTCATGATTAGTCTCGGGCGAGCGCTGCCACGAACGGTCGACATATGGCAAATTAGCGATGATTATATCGAATTTGCTGGGTATGGCGCGCAACAAATTGCTTTTTATCAGAGCGACGTCGGCTTGAAATTTTTCAGCGTTTTGGCGGGCAACGCGCAAGGCTGGCTGGCTAATATCAGATAAAATTACGTTAAGTCCTGGGATTTCTAGCTTTGCGGTAATGCCCAAACAGCCGTTGCCGGTACCGACATCTAATAGCTTACCAGAAACATCAAGTTCTTTTAGCAGCTCTATGATGGCTTCTGATTCTGGACGAGGTACCAAAACTTGCGGTGATACCGTAAATCTTCGGCCGTAAAAATCGCGGTAGCCTAAAATATAAGCAAGCGGTACGCGTTCTATACGCAGACGCAGCCGAGCATTAGCGATATCAACGCGTCGCGGATCGATGTTGCTTTCGGGATGAGCGTGTAGGTAGGTACGATTTTTCCGCAGCGTATTAGCCAAGATAAGTTCTGCATCTAGTCTGGCAGAATCGACGCCAATTTCTCGTAATTGTTTGATTGCGTGATCGAGCCATGCCGATATATTCATACGAATAGTATAAAATGCAAGTTTGTGGCGGTCAAACGAACTTAATGCGTTCAGGGGCGAGGCGGCGATAGATTATTGTTGGTCGGCGTTTTGCGCTTTTAGTTCTCGTTCGTAAGCTTGCAGCTGTTCAATTAAATCGTTGATGTCTCCGTTCATGGCGGCGGGGATGTTGCTGCGGCTATAATGAATGCGGTGGTCGGTGATACGGTCCTGCGGGAAGTTGTAGGTGCGGATTTTTTCGGAGCGGTCGCCAGTGCCGACTAGCGAGCGCCGTTCAGCGCTTAACTTGGCATTTTCCTCGTCAATTTTCATCTGCAGCAGTCGCGAACGTAGCACGCTCATGGCTTTTTCGCGGTTCTTGATCTGCGACTTCTCGTCTTGGTTGGTAACCATTATGCCAGTTGGCAGGTGAGTGATGCGTACTGCCGAGTCGGTGGTGTTGACGCTCTGGCCGCCGTGGCCGCTGGAGCGGTAAATATCGACGCGCAGGTCATTCGGGTTGATATCGATATCAGTTTCTTCGGCTTCAGGCAGGACAGCGACGGTGGCAGTGCTAGTATGAATACGGCCTTGGCTTTCAGTGACCGGGACGCGTTGGACGCGGTGAACGCCGCCTTCAAATTTCAATTTGGCATATGGTGCGTCGCCCTTAACCATGAAAATGACTTCTTTGTAGCCGCCAGAATCGTTAGCGGACTCGCTAATTAGTTCGGTTTTATAACCGTTGGCTTCGCACCAGCGCAAGTACATGCGGTATAACTCCGCTGCGAACAATGATGCTTCGTCGCCGCCAGCACCGGCACGGATTTCTATGATGATATTTTTCTCGTCGTTCGGGTCTTTGGGTGTTAGTAATATGAATAACTTATCGTCGAGTTCGGCAATTTTAGCTTCGTCCTCGGGAATCTCTGCTTTGGCTAGTTCGGCTAATTCATCGTTGCCCTGGGCTAGATTTTTTGCCTCCGCTAGCTGTTTTTCTACAGTATCACGTTCGCTAGCGGTAGCGATAATGGTTTCTAGCTCGGCGAAACGTTTGTTCTTGGCAGTAAAATCTGGCGAGCTGTAAGCGTCGGGACTTGCTAAAAAATCGCCGAGGCGAGCGCGTTCGGCTTTCAAGGCGTCTAAATCGAGAGAAATTCTTGCCATAACTTATAAAATTATAGCATATATTGACGAAATAAGCGTTTTAATGTATAATAGAAAGATGAGTAGGTCGATTGATAACCCGTCGGAGCCTGCTGCGAGCGAGTTGTTATGCACAACTTTATTGCCAGTAGCTGCTCCTGTTAAAACTTACAAAATACCGGAAGGTCTGCCGCCGCCGCTAAAGTCATGGCAAGTTGTGGATGTTGGCAGGGGACACATTAGGGCTAAAGGTGAGGTAGATAGGCTAGATGTAACGGTATTTTTGGCGGATGATAATAGACTAACTAATTGCCAACATCCAGCCCTGGAGAGTTATTTAAGAAAAATGGTCCTCGGAGAAGGTGATGGGAACGAAGAAGGGCAAGGTGATATAGATTTTGTACGATCGCTATATTACGGTGCAGTTGCCCGCGATATGGGTTAACCATACCAGATGTGAGTAGTATGACAGCTGATAGTAAAAGATTGTTGAAATCGGCTGGTTTTTCTGAGGTGCTAGCTTCGGGATCGCTTGCAAATGTAGGACTAGTACTGTCTGGAGGTGATGAATTGAGTGATCCTGCTGATATTGAAAGACGAGCGCGTGGAATAGGTTTATACACTAAAGAGACCATAGTTTTTCCCGGATCAGGCGAGGATTCTAAAGATAATCAGTTTATTGTGCTAACTGACGCCGCTGGGAATCGAATTATCATGCCGTATAGTGGAATTAGGGAGCGTATTCTGATAGACGCATTTGGGTATGAGGAAGCTGGCGGGCAAGAAAAATAAAATACCGCCGACAGATATCAGCGATATTTTATTATGTGACTGATGGCGTCTAGTTTTTCTTGTCGACCTGTTTCTTGGCCTTTTTGGAGGTTTTGGCTGGTTTGGCGTTGTTGTCGCTGGTTTTGTCATCGGCAACTTGCTGAGCTTTGGCGGCAGCGGCGGCGTTAGCCTTTTTTGCTTTGTTGACGAGAGCCTCGCGACGGGCTTTAGCGGCGGCTTGGCGGGCCTTGAAGCGGTCGACGCGGCCTTCGGTGTCGATGATCTTTTCTTCGCCAGTGAAGAATGGATGCGATTTACTCGAAATGTGGACTTTGACTAACGGGTAAGTCTGGCCGTCTTTCCATTTGATTGTTTCAGTAGATTGCGCCGTTGAGCGAGTCAAAAACGCGAAGCCTGCTTGTTCGTCGCTAAATACGACCAGGCGATAGTCCTGTGGGTGAATACTGCTTTTCATAACTGTAGTATTTTAACAAAAATCTATCTGTCTGTCAAAAATGAGTTTTGCGGCGCTTTTCGTTGCTACGGCGTTCCTTTTCGCTGCTGATTTTGTCGTGAAGTTTACGTAGCGCGCGCTGCGAAGCTGGCAGCTGGGTAATAGCGCGAATTTCTTCCTCGATGTCCGCTAAATCTTCGTCGCTGAAGTCTTCTAATCCAACATAACGCATGCGGGCGCCCTTGGTGGAGCGGATTAGTTCATCAAGCTTAAGCTGAATAGCGCGACTATCACGGTTTTGAGTATTTTGGATCAAGAACACCATCAAAAAAGTGACAATCGTCGTACCAGTGTTGATAACTAACTGCCAGGTATCAGAGAAGTTGAAAATTGGCCCGGTGATAAACCAAACAGCTATTGAAGCGGCCGCTAGGATAAACACGCCAGCCGACCCAGCCAGCGTTGAGGCGCGCGAAGAAATCTTGCGAAAGCGTTCTTTCATAATCATAAGTATAACAGAAATAAGCAGTAGTAGCAAAGTCAGCCTAATACAAATTGTAACTTTACAATAACCTTATTTAGTGTTACACTGTTATGGTAATAATTTTAACGACACAGCCCGTTGCAGCTCCAAAAGCAGCGGGCGAGGAAAAGGAGTAAACTGATGTCTGTAGAAGTAGACATGAAAGCTTTGTTTGAGGCTGGTGTTCATTTTGGACACAAAACTAGCCGCTGGCACCCGAAGATGGCGCCGTATATTCACTCAAAACGCCAGGATAGCCATATTATTGATTTAGCGAAGACAGTTGAGGCGCTAGACAAAGCCTTACCGTTTATTACCAAGACGGTCGCGAGCGGCAAAAAAGTTTTGTTTGTTGGTACCAAAAAGCAGGCCAAGGATATCGTCAAAGCGGCTGCCGAGTCGGCTGGCCAGCCGTTTGTGGTGAATCGCTGGATTGGCGGTATGCTAACCAATGTCACCACTACCAATGCACAAATCAAGAAGCTGCGCGACCTCGAGCGCCGCATGGACAACGGCGATCTCGAGAAGCGCTATAATAAGCTAGAAGTTCAGCGCTACCAAGAAGAAATCGATAGTTTGAACTTCAAATACGGCGGTATTAAAGAATTGAATGGTAAGCCTGGCGCTTTAATCGTGCTCGATATGCTGGTTGATAAAAATGCAATCGCTGAAGCAGAAAACCTCGGTATCCCAGTGGTGGCGATCGCTGATACTAATGCCGACCCGAGCAAAGTCGAATATCCGATTCCGGGCAACGACGACGCGATCAAAGGTTTGCAATTATTGCTAGACTACTTTGTAGCAGCAGTGAACGAAGGCAAGACTAAAAAAGAGGAGAAATAGGATGGGCGTATCAATTGAAGACATTAAAAAGCTGAAAGAATTAAGCGGCATTGGCCTGACCGATGCCAAAAAAGCGCTAGTTGAAGCCGAGGGCGACTTCGATAAAGCTCTCGAGGCACTGCGTAAGAAAGGCTTGACTAAGGCCGAGAAAAAAGGCGACCGCGAGACGCGCGAAGGTCTGATTGAGAGCTACGTACACTCGGGCCGTATTGGCGTGGTTGTCGAGGTTAACTGCGAAACTGATTTCGTGGCGCGCTTGCCAGAATTCAAGGAGTTTGCGCACCAAATTGCTATGCAGATCGCAGCGATGGCCCCAAAATATGCAACGGTCGAGGATATTCCGAGCGACGTTTACGAAGCGAAAAAGCAGGAGTTTTTGGCAAGCGACAGTTTGCAAGATAAGCCAGAGAATATGCGCGAGCAAATTGTCGAAGGACAACTCAAAAAATATTTTGCCGAACAAGTCCTATCCGAGCAAACCTTCGTACTTGATGACAACAAAACCGTCGGCGAGCTGATCAAAGAGCAAGTAGCACTGCGCGGCGAGAATGTACGCGTTAGCCAATTCAAGCGTATCGAGCTTGGCGGCGAATAAGCCTACGTCTTATACAACCAATATAACCGCTGAAATATGGCGGTTATTTTGGTATGATAAAAGCATGAGCAATCAACGGCGGAATGTAGATGCGCAATTTTGAATCTGGTAGTTTTGACTTTTATAGCAACCGCGAAAAGCCAAGCGGCGGCGAGCGCGAGCGTGCGAGTGAGCTGGATGATATTGATTTACGGCCAGAAAGCGAGGTTTTTCAAGACCACGAGCGGATTGATAGCAAGGATCTTGACGATCAGCTGATTGCTTTGCGAGACCAGCTAAGCGAAGATACAGGCGGAATTATTCATATTGATATTCCAGCTTATAGATATGATTTTGCCGATAATCCTTTCGTTGGCATGGGGCCGAATCGCACCAAGACTTACGAGATTTCGCGCTATGTGGATATAGTGTTTTTGCATCGTTTCATGTACCAAGAGATTATCGTTTGCGGGCTGCAGTCGCGCAAATTTACTAACGAGGCAGGGCGGGCGGCGTTTATTAAACGGATTCGCGAGACTGGCGGCTTGCCGCTAAACCAGGATGGCAGCGAGCCAGAAGTTTTGGGGCGAGCATTCGTGCCGTACATGCCATACCATACGACTGATGCGTTTTTTCGCTTGTATCATACAGTGATGCCGCGGGTAGCTGAACGGCCGCACTATCCGCTGGATGTGTGGTTGATTTTCGATGAAAATGCCTATCAAGAAGTCGACGGCTCGCCGGATTTTCGCCAGACGTATCGTTTGCGTCGGGGGTTTGACCGGCGGGCTAGTTTGCTAGGAGTAGCGCAGATAAATTAGCGTTTGATGTTACAATAGAGTAAAGGAGAGTATATGTTTAGTACAGATGAATATGAAGCAAAAATGACAGGCGCATTTGAGCACTTTGGCGAGGAGCTGCGCAAGATTCGCACTGGCCGGGCGCATCCAGGTATGTTAGCGGGCGTGATGGTTGAAGCTTACGGTGCTAATATGCCACTCAATCAGGTGGCTAACGTAACAGCTCCCGAGGCGCAAATGTTGCTGGTGACACCTTTTGATCCGAGTAATTTGCAAAACATCGCGGCGGCGATTCGTAACGATCAGAGCCTTGGTTTTAATCCGAGCGACGACGGTCGGGTGGTGCGCGTACCAGTGCCAGCCTTGACCGAGGAGCGCCGCAAGCAGCTGGTTCGTCAAGCGTCGGAGAAATTAGAAGAAGCGCGAATCGCTTTGCGTAATATTCGCCAAGACGGCATCAAGGATGCCAAAAAAATGAAGGAAGCTAAAGAGTTGAGCGAGGACGATCTCAAAATGATCGAAAAAGAATTTGATCGCTTGATGAATGAATTCCAAGACAAGCTAGAGGCCGCTTTCAAGGACAAAGAAAAGGATATTCTAACCATCTAATGAGCGAGAAAATATTGCCAGTACACGTCGGCTTCATTGTCGACGGCAATCGCCGCTGGGCAAAAGCTCAGGGTTTATCGGCGCAAGAAGGGCATAGCGCTGGTTATGAAAAGCTGCGCGAAATTATCATCGATACTATCGATCGCGGCGTACCATATGTTAGCGCGTATATTTTTAGTACCGAGAACTGGCATCGTAGCGGCCCGGAGATTAAGCATCTGATGGATTTGGTGGTGCAAATGTTGACGCGCGATTTACATATTTTCGTTGAACACGGTATACGGTTAAGGGTGGCGGGGACGCGCGTGCGCCTCAGCCGCCGAGTCAAAAAAGCGATTGACGAAGCTGAAGCGGCCACCAAAGATTTGACGCACGGCACGGCAATTTTGTCGTTTAATTATGGCGGGCACCAGGAAATTATCGATGCAGTCAATACCTTGCGCAAAACGCTTTCTGCACACAAAAAAGTAACGGCGCAAATCTTTGAGCAATTTTTGTATACGCCAGATGTGCCGCCATGCGACTTGATAGTGCGCACCAGCGGCGAACAGCGGTTAAGCAATTTTATGCTGTGGCGCAGTGCTTATAGCGAGCTAATTTTTGTTAAAAAATCGTGGCCAGATATGACAAAACGCGACATAACCGCTATACTAAATGAGTACGTGAAACGTTCGCGGCGGTTTGGAGGGTGAAATGAGTTTAGTTTTTGGTATCATTGTCGGTATAATTGTGTTGACTATTTTGGTGGTGACGCACGAGTTGGGCCATGCTTTGGTGGCGCGGCGTTACGGCGTGCGCGTTGAAGAGTTTGGTATTGGCTTCCCGCCGGCAGCTTACAAGAAGAAGATCAAAAAAAGCTTTTTGGGTAAAAATGTCGATTACAGTATTAACTGGCTGCCGCTAGGCGGTTTCGTTAAGTTACAAGGCGAGCACGACGATGATAAGCAGCCTGGCGATTACGGCGCAGCGACATTTTGGCAAAAAACACAAATCTTGCTGGCTGGCGTAGCAGTGAACTGGCTGAGCGCGGTGTTGATATTTACGATTTTGGCGTGGTGGGGTATGCCGCCGCTTGTCGCTAATCAATTCACCGTGGCTAGCGACACGACAACTTCAGGCAAAGAAGTCAAGATAGCTAGCGTCGAGAACGACTTGCCGGCGCAAAAAAGCGGATTAAAAACTGGCGACGATATTCTGTCGGTTGACGACGATAAGATTAAAACTCCAGATGAGCTGACCAAGAGATTAGCTCGCGACAAAGGCAAGACGGTCAAGATTCGCTACTCGCGAAACGGCCGAGAGGCAGTGCTGCCTGTAACACTACGGTCCAATAATAACGATAAGCGCGGCTATTTGGGCGCTAGCTTGTCACAAGAAATTTTGATGCATTCGACTTGGTCGGCGCCAATTGTCGGCGTAGGGCTGACTACTCAATTGACTGGGATGACTATTCAAGGGCTTGGGCAAGTTGTCTATGACGGTTTGACGGGACTGGCTATGAAAATCGTGCCGAACGATCAGGCGCAGCAGCAGGCTAATCAAAAATTAGCAACAGTTGGCAATAGTGTTGGCGGACCAGTGACGATATTCGGCATGTTGTTTCCGGCGGCTGGCGAGGCTGGCGGCCGCTATGTCTTGATGATTGCTGGGTTAATCGCTTTGTCGCTGGCAGTGATGAATATATTACCGATTCCAGCGCTTGACGGCGGGCGGTGGTTTGTGACGGCTTTGTTCCGCTTAATAAAGAAACCGCTCCGCAAAGATACCGAGGAGAAAATCCATGGTACTGGCTTCTTGATATTGATAATTTTGATAATACTAGTAACGATTTCTGACGTCGGGAAACTATTCAAATGAAACGCTGGCGGGTGGGTGATTTAAAGAAGCTTCGTTTTTCCCGGCGACAGGTATTGTCATGGATTGGCTGGACGCTGCTGGTGGCAGTATCGATGGTAGCGGCTGCTTATGCGGTAGCTGGCGTTGGGCGATTGCTATGGCGGACGGGTTGGTTGGCGCAAGCTAATGTATCGGTGGTTAATCTAATTTTGCAATGTTTTGTTCATGTCTTGACAATTGCCGCCGTTTGCACGGTAGCTTGGCGTATCAAAAAAGCAGTATCAGCCAAACAGGCTGGCGTACAGCGGTTGATTGAGTGGCGCGATATCGGTATGGCAATCGTTGGCGCGGTGGCTTACATTGCTTTGACAGTGAGCTTATCATTTGTTGCACAAGCCATTATACCAGGGTTTAACCCAAACCAAGCTCAGGATGTTGGGGTGTCAGACAGGTTGTTTTCGTTAGATCTAGCGATAGCTTTTGTGGTGCTGGTGATAGTGGTGCCATTATGCGAGGAGGTGATTTTTCGCGGTATACTGTATGGCAAACTGCGTTCGGCGAAGCTGCCAGTAGCAGCTAGCGTGTTTTTTGTCAGTTTGCTTTTTGGGGTAGCGCACGGGCAGTGGAACGTTGGTATTGATACGTTTGCGCTGAGCTTGGTGCTTTGTACGCTGCGCGAATATACTGGATCGATTTGGTCTGGCTTTTTGCTGCACGCAATCAAGAATAGCGTGGCTTTTTATGCGGTTTATGTTGCGGCGGCGTTTTGGTAATTTGTTGATATGCGTGATTCACGGTAAAATGAGGATATTATGAGACTAAGTAAGAATTTTACTCGAACTATCAAGCAGGCGCCAGCTGACGAAGTGGCGCGTAACGCCCAGTTACTGATTCGTGCTGGTTACGTGCATAAAACGATGGCGGGCGTTTATTCATTCTTGCCGCTGGGGCTGAGGGTGGTTGAGAATATCAAGCAAATTGTCCGCGAAGAGATGAATAAAATTGACAGCCAAGAGTTGGTGATGAGCACGCTGCAGCGCAAGGAATTATGGCAAGAGACTGGCCGCTGGAGCGACGAACTGGTCGATGTGTGGTTCAAATCGAAACTGCAAGACGGCACTGATGTTGGCTTTGGCTGGACGCACGAGGAGCCGATTGTCGAACTGCTGCGCGGCTACCTGAAGAGCTATAAGGATTTGCCGATTAGCGTTTACCAGTTCCAGAACAAGCTGCGCAACGAACTGCGCGCCAAAAGCGGTATCATGCGCGGCCGCGAGTTTGTTATGAAAGATATGTACTCGGTGCATGCCAGCAAAGAAGACTTGGATAAGTATTATAACGCCGCGATCGAGGCTTACAAGCGCTGTTACGACCGCTTTGGTATCGGCGATGAGACGTATGTGACGTTTGCCTCGGGTGGAGCTTTCACTAAATTTAGCCACGAATTTCAGACGATTTGTGACGCTGGCGAGGATTATATTTATCTGCATCGCGGCAAAAATATTGCCGTGAACGAGGAAGTTTTGGATGACGCTGTCAAGGAGCTGGGCATTGACCGCAGCGAGCTAGAACGGGTCAAAACTGCCGAGGTTGGCAACATCTTTAACTTTGGTACGCAAAAGTCCGAGGAAATGCGCCTGGTCTTTACTGACGCTGAGGGTGTAGAGCAGTATGCTTATATGGGCAGCTACGGTATCGGTATTACCCGGGTGATGGGCGTGATTGTCGAGAAATTTGCTGATAACAAGGGGCTGGTTTGGCCGGAAAATATTGCACCCGCTAAAGTATATCTGGTACAAATTGGCAGCCAGTCGCGCGCTACGGCTGACGAACTCTATCAGAGGTTGCAGTCTGCCGGAATCGAAACTCTCTATGACGATCGCGACGAGCGTCCAGGGGTCAAATTTGCTGATGCCGAACTGTTGGGTATTCCGTATCGGGTGACGGTCAGCGATCGCTTGCTTGATGATGGTAAATGGGAGGTGTCAACGCGCCAGACTGGCGAGCAACGGCTCTTGACGGCAGATGAGTTGCTTGCTACACTGAACTAATCTGAGTATTTTGTATTGGAGGGCTGGGGTTTCTCTAGACAGAGAAAATTTCGGGCGGTATAACGAAAGGAGTAAAACTCATGAAAAAAGCATATCAGATCACCGAGGATGGAAGAAAAGAGCTTGAAGAAGAGCTAGCTGCCTTGAAGGGTCGCCGCGGCGAGATTGCCGAGAAAATCGCTGAAGCGCGCGGTTATGGCGATCTGAGCGAGAATGCCGAGTACGATCAGGCGCGCGAAGAGCAAGGTCTAGTCGAGACGCGTATTGCCGAGATTGAGGATATTTTGCAGAACGCCGAGGATATCAAGGGTGGTACCACTCACAAAGTTAGTTTGGGTAGCCGAGTGACGCTTGAATCTGGCGGTAAAATATTTGAATATACGGTTGTTGGCCCGGTTGAAGCCGATCCGCTAAATGGTAAAATTAGCGATGAATCACCGCTGGGTGTGGCGCTAATCGATAAGGTAGTGGGCGATACCGCCGCTATTAACACGCCCAAAGGCGAGACTATCTACGCAATCAAAGCAATTTCGTAGCTACTAACAGGGGTGTGCTATAATAAATAATTATGGCTACACTGCAAGATTATCGAAACGAACGGTTACGAAAATTAGAAACCCTGCGAGAACTAGGCGTTGATCCGTATCCGGCGCGGTCGGAGCGGACGCATGGTTGCGGCGAGGTTTTGGCGCGGTATGATGAGCTGGCAGGCCAGGAAGTGGTGGTCGCAGGGCGCATCGTGTCGATTCGCAGTTTTGGTAAGCTGGCGTTCATCAAACTGCGCGATCAGTCTGGCGAGGTGCAGTTATATTTGCAGCGTGACGACGTGGCGGACTTGGATGCTGGCCGCGGCGTGCTAGGCATGAAACAGCTGAAACTTTTGGATACGGGTGATTTTGTCGAGGCGCGCGGAGTGATGACGACAACGCAGACTGGCGAAAAGTCGGTTGGCGTGCATGAGCTGCGATTACTAACCAAGTCGCTCAGGCCGATGCCAGAGAAATTGGAAAACAAAGAAGAACGCTTCCGTCGCCGCTATGTCGATATGAACGTCAATCCAGAAGTGCGCGAGCGGTTTGTTCGCCGCAGCAAGTTTTGGCAGGCGACGCGCGATTATCTGAATCAGCACGGCTTTACCGAGGTAAATGTGCCGGTGTTGGAGCATACGACTGGCGGCGCTGACGCTAACCCATTTGTGACGCATATGGACGCGCTGGACGACCAGCAGTTTTACTTGCGCATTTCTCACGAATTGCCGTTAAAGCGATTAGTTGGCGCTGGGTTCGAGAAGGTGTACGATCTCGGGCCGCGTTTTCGCAATGAGAATTATTCAGATGAGCATTTGCCAGAGCACATCGCTATGGAGTGGTATGCTGCGTACTGGGACTGGAAGCAGGGCATGCGCTTTATGGAGGCAATGTATAAAGATGTGCTTCAAAAGACGTTTGGCACGCTGCAGTTTCAGCTGGGCCGGTTCACGGTGGATATGAGCGGCGAGTGGGAAGTTTGGGATTATGCCGAGGTGATCGACAAACACTATGGAATCGATGTGTATAATACAACGATTGAAGAGGTAGCTGCCAAGTTGAAAGAACATGGTTTGGAAGTAGAGAAGACCGATTCCATTCCGCGCAGTATCGATAAATTATGGAAGAATATTCGTAAAGATGTGGCTGGGCCGGTGTGGTTGGTGAATACGCCGAAGTTCGTCAGTCCGCTGTCCAAGACCAACCCCGACAATCCGCAAACGGTGGAGCGTTTCCAGCCGATTATTGCCGGGTCGGAGCTGGGGAATGGTTTTTCCGAGCTGAATGACCCGATTGATCAGCTGAATCGTTTTGTTGAGCAGCAACAGATGCGCGATGCGGGCGATGATGAGGCGATGATGCTGGATATCGACTTTGTGGAGATGCTGGAGTACGGTATGCCGCCGGCTTGCGGTTGGGGGTATTCTGAGCGAGTATTTTGGATTTTTGAAGGCGTGACTGCCCGCGAGGGCGTGCCATTTCCACAACTGCGTCATGAGATTGACGAGACAACGCGGGCGATATATCCAGAAGTGAAGTTGTAGTTTTTGAAGTTGTCGATACTTCGGTACTGGCTTTTAGGCGGCCATTTTCTCGCTATCCTCAGCTAGCTCGCCGAGCAAGATATCGATTTCATCAGACACAATATCTGCAAAGTCTGGTACATTGGCGCGCACCCAATCGACGATTTGGTCGTCGCTGGCTTCTTGCATATGCGATAGTTCTTCAGCTTGCTCTGGTGATAGCTCGAGGACGATTTCGTTGATGACGCGTTCTTCTAGTGTCGACTCAAAATGGTCGGCAAGCGATTGGTAATCTTCGTCTGATAGATTGATTCCTAAATCTGCGAGGAGGCTGCGGCTTAAAATTGGCATGATGTTATCCTTTCTTTTTCTGTTTTAATTTTAGACAAAGGTATTTTCGACGCTACGGTCTCTAGCTTGTTGGGTTTCTTCGGCTTTCTTTTTTGCAGCGGCTTCTGCTCGCGCTCTGTTCTCAAGGGCTTTACCGGTGTTTTCAACGTCTTTTTGAGCTTGAATCAACTCCTGTGCTAGTCGTCCCTCTTGTCTTTGCAGATCAGCTAGGCGCTGGTGATGGTTGGCGATTGTTTGCTCCATCTCTGCCTGCTGATTTTCTGCTTTGACAAGTTCGTTCATGGCTGCGAATTTATTGGCGTTATCGTCAGACAACGATTCGGCTTTTTCTCGAAGTTTAGCGACATTTTCCTTGACTGTGACAAGGTTCGCCTCCATGTCGGCTATCTCTCCAGCCTGCTGGCGCGTATTTTCTAGATCAACCCTGGTCTGGCCAAGCTCTTGACCAAGCATTTCAACTCGATTTTGCGCGTCAGCAGAAGCTCGTTCAGCGTATCGTGCTTGCCAACTGGCCTCTTGTGAGTTTTTGCTAGCTTCGGCAGCATTCATGACAGCGCTAGCGATGCGGCGGAGTTGATCTTCTGGTATAGAGTTGACGTGTTTTTCGGCGGCTTTATGAGCCTCAAGCCAGCCTGCACCTTGTTCGCGTAATTTTATACGAGTTTCTTTGCGAGCAAGAGCCTCATCTCGACGTTTTGATAGTTCAGCAATAGTAGCTTCGCGGCGTGCTTCATAGGCGTTTTTGACGGCTTCTACGCGCCCAGTCATCCGATTCTGTCGTATTTCGAGATTTGCTTTGCGTTTGTTCAGGCGAGCCTCAGCTTTTTGAAGCTTCCTCATACGGAATTTTTTAAGCGGGTGATTGTCGCTGAGATGAGCAACCTCGTCAAGCTTTGCCTTGCGCCGGTCATACGAACTCTTGGCTAGGCCGTACATAAATTTGTCTTTAAGTAGGCCTGGTTGCTCCTTAGCATTATTCCAGCCCGCTGCAATTCTTTCCTTGCCCCACTGTAGCGTATTACCAGCACCTTTTATCGTTCGACTAACAAGATAGCGATTGCCTAAAACTTCAGCATCGGTACGCAGAGTCTCGTTAGCCTGCACTTCGGCAGCATCCTCGGCGCTTTCTTGGCCAGGCTCGACGTCTCCGTATTCGGCACCGCTTTCTTGACCAGATTCAGGGGTGGTTTCATCGCCTTCAGGCGGCACTTCTATGTAATCTGGTATACCATTCTCATCAGTATGTACGACAGATCCGTTATCTAACGTAAAATCCTTACCTTGTTCTCCTACTGGCGGTGGTGGACTTCCAGTTCTCTCGAGTGATCTCGCGGGCATTTCGTTATTCCTTTTTATTTTTGTCTGACTTTCTATATAACTTATAGCAAAAAATCACGCTTATGTCAATATTTTTAGCGTAAAATAGGCAAAAATAGCTGAGATTTTTGCCGAGACGGCTGCAAATGCTATACTATTAAATATTATGGAATGGTGGCAGGCTATCATATTGGGTATTGTCGAGGGAGTAACCGAGTTTTTGCCAGTGTCGTCGACCGGGCATTTGACAATTGTCGAGAAGTTGATGGGTATGCGGATCAACGACCCGAGTTTGACGGCTTTTACGGCTATTATTCAAATTGGCGCTATCGCTGCAGCGATAATTTATTTCCGAGATGATGTTTGGCGGGTGATGAGTGCCTGGTGGCGCGGTTTGTGGTGGAAACGGGCGCGGCGGCAGTTTGATTACAAATATGGCTGGGCAATTATTATTGGATCGCTGCCGATTGCGGCTATTGGCTATGCTCTCAAAAATGAGGTCGAGACAGTGCTGCGCAGTTTATGGTTTGTGGCTTTTGCATTGATTGGCTGGAGCCTGGTGATGTGGCTAGCCGACAAATGCAGCGCTGTGCGGCGCGGCGAGCGGCAGACAACTTGGCGGGATACGCTGGCGATTGGTTTGGGGCAGTGTTTAGCGCTGATTCCAGGCGTGTCGCGCTCAGGAGCAACGATTTCAGTGGGACTATTCCGCGGTTTTGATCGGGTAACGGTGACGAAATTAAGCTTCTTCCTGGGTATTCCAGCCTTGGTGGCGGCAGGTTTGCTAGAGGCAATGACTGCTTACAAATATATTGGCGGCGGTGTTGGCTGGGTGTCGACAATTTTGGCGACAGCGGTGGCTTTTGCGGTTGGCTATTGGTCGATTGCGTGGCTGCTGAAATTTGTCGCCGGCAATGACTTTTCGTTATTTATTCGGTACCGCATCGGTTTGGGCGTGATAATTATATTATTGCTAACGACTGGCGTAATAACGGCGATATAAGGAGGAAAGCTGAATGATAGAAGTCAAAAACATTACTAAAATATATGGCAAAAAGAAGAATGCTTTTACGGCGCTGGATGATGTTAGCTTGAATATTGAAGAGGGCTCGAGCGTAGCAGTTCTGGGTAAATCCGGCAGCGGCAAATCGACGCTGATGCATGCAATTTCTGGGCTAGACAAGCCGCAAAAGGGCAAGGTGCTAATTGACGGCGAAGACATTTTGCGGCTGAAGCCGCGGGCTACCGACAAATTCCGGGCTCAAGAAATGGGTTTTATCTTCCAGAGTTTCTTCGTCGAGGGAGGCGAGAGTTGTTACGATAATGTCAGTTTGGCGTTAGAGACGGCGGGCGTGGCGAGAATCGGCCGCAAGAAACGGATTATCGAAGCGCTGGAAGCGGTTGGCTTGGGCGATAAGATCAAGTCGCGCGCTAAAGACCTTTCAGGCGGGCAAAAGCAGCGTTTGGCGATTGCTCGAGCGATTGTCGGACGGCCGCAAATCCTATTTGCTGACGAGCCGACGGGCAACCTAGATTCGGCAACCTCAAAGGTAATCGAGGATTTGTTATTTAATTATTGTAAAGAAAACAACGCTACGTTGATTATTGTGACTCACGATGAAGACTTAGCGCAAAAATGTCAGCGGGTGATTCATATCAAAGATGGTAAAATCGAATCGGACTCTATTGCCAAGAAATCAGCTGCTAAAAATAAGTCGACTAGCAAGCTTACAGAGGAGGAAAAATAATGAAAACTACTGATATCGTTACTAGAGCCGGCCGTAATTTGCGCCGCGCCAAAATGCGGACAATCTTAACAAGTGTAGCTATTGCTGTAGGCGGCTTCGCGATTATGGCTAGCCTGATGGTTAGTGAGGGTGCTAGGCAGTACGTTGATCGGATAATCAGCAGTAATATTGATCCGAACGGCCTAATTATTTCTAAGGACAAGCGGGTTACTACTGCTGGATCAGCGGTAGGCGGTAGAAGCGAATTAACTGAATATAATCCTAATGCGGCGTCGTATTATGGCCAAGAGTATGACACGCTTACTCAGAGTGATATTGAAAAATTGCGCCAGCGCAAAGATCTTAAAAATGTTGAGCCGAACTATCAGTTGCAGCCAAAATATGTAGCATTTAGCATGAAGAGCGATAAGAAATATGTAGCCCAAGTTATGATGCGCGATAATACCCTGCAGTTAGAATCTGCAGCTGGCCGCGAGATTAAGTCGGGAACAAAGCTAGCGCCAGGCGAGGCAATTATACCAGAGAGCTACACTGAGAAACTGGGCAAAACAGCATCAGAAATGGTTGGTTCGATGTTAACAATTACAGTTAACCAGCAGCCGCAACAGGCTGATACTGAGACAATTCAGAAAGCGTACATCGATAAGGGCGAAGAAGGCGTCAAGGAGCTTCTTGGCGGTAAGACGTTAAATAAGCAATTCAAAATTGTAGCAGTTGTCAAGAAATCGCCAGACCAGATGGCTAGCCGGCCAAATCTGTATATCGATTCGAGCGATGCTAAGGAATTAACGGACTTCAGTACTGCTGGAACTGATGCTTATCAAAAGTATATTTTTGCCAATGCGACAGCCACGGGCGGTAAAACTCCCGAGGAAGTTCGCGACAGTTTGAAGGATGCTGGCTATTCGTCGATGACTTCGAAAGATGTACAGAGTATGATTTTCACTTTCGTGAATATATTGCAAACCATTGTGATGGGGTTTGGTATCTTGGCACTGGTAGTCAGCGTGTTCGGTATTGTTAATACGATGTATATCTCGGTGTTAGAGCGGACGCAGCAGATTGGTTTGATGAAGGCTCTGGGCGCGTCGAAACGCGACATTGCCCGGCTGTTCCGTTACGAGGCGGCATGGGTCGGTTTCTTGGGCGGTATGCTTGGCGTGCTGGGTGCCTGGGGAGCTGGTACGCTGGCTAATCCGGCAATTTCTAATGCGTTGGGTCTGGGCAAATATAGTTTGCTGATTTTCCAGCCGATAAACGCCGCCGTTGTAGTGTTGGCGCTGATGCTGGTGGCGATCGTCGCTGGTTGGTTGCCGAGCCGCAAGGCTGCCAAGCTTGATCCGATTGAGGCGCTGCGAACAGAGTAATTTACAGCGAAATAAGTTGGTTTGATACGATTAATAGATTTGTTGGCGTACGGTATCACGAGATGATATACTAATGCTATGCTAGATATTCGCTATATTCGAGAAAACGCCGATCGCGTTCAGGAATCGGCAAAAAATAAAGGCTACAATGACGTATCGATTGCTCGTTTGTTAGACACTGATGAGCAGCGACGGCAATTGCAGCAGCAGGTTGATGAATTGCGCATGCAGCGTAACGAGATTGCTGGCCAGATGAAAGGCGGTAAACCAGCGCCGGAGCTGATTGAACAGGGCAGGGCGTTGAAAGAAGAGCTAGCAAAACTAGAGAACGACTTGCGCGATGTTGAAGCGGACTTTCAAGCGCAAATGGACGCAGTGCCTAATGTAACGCTCGAGGACGTACCGCTGGGCGGCGAGGAAGATAGCGTCGAAGTTAAGGCGTGGGGAAACAAACGCCAATCGGCAGAAGATCACCTTGAGTTTGCGACGCAGCGCGGCTGGCTAGATTTTGAGCGCGGCGCCAAGGTGGCTGGCACGAAATTCTACTATATTAAGGGCGATTTGATGCTGCTGGAGAATGCGATTTATCAGTATGCGCTGAATTTGTTGATTTCTAAAGGATTTACACCGATGACAGTACCGCATATGGTGTCGGGCCGGGTAGCTCGTGGTTCGGGATTTGCTCCTAAAAGCCACAAAGAAAGTAACGAGTATTTTATAGATGGCGAAGACACGATGCTAATCGGTACGGCCGAGGCGCCGCTGACTGGCTTTCATGCCGATGAAATCATCGATGAGAAAAAACTGCCGCTGCTCTATGCTGGCTATAGTCCTTGCTATCGTAAAGAAGCGGGTGCGGCTGGTAAGTTTAGCCGCGGACTGTTCCGTGTACATCAGTTCAATAAGTTGGAAATGTATATCTTTTGCACGCCAGAGCAATCAGTTCAAATGCACGAAAAAATCCTGTCGATTGAGGAAGAGATTTGGCAAAACTTAGGCGTGCCGTACCATGTGGTGAATATCGCGGCTGGCGACCTCGGTGCGCCAGCAGCCAAAAAATATGATATCGAGTACTGGTCGCCGGTTGATGGCAAGTACCGCGAGCTGACTAGCTGCTCGAATTGTACTGATTTTCAGGCGCGTAATCTCAATATTCGCGTGCGCCGCAGCGACGGCTCGCTGCAGGTACTGCACACGCTAAACGGTACAGCGGTGAGCTTGGCGCGCTCGCTAGTAGCAATCATCGAGAATTACCAGACCAATGACGGTAAACTGCGCGTACCAGAGGTACTGCGGCCATATCTGGGTAATCGCGAGGAATTGTGATGAAGCGAGTGGTGCGCCAAGTTTCGCGCAGCGGTTACCAGAAACTTGCTAAACCGTTGCTTTTTCGACAACACCCAGACAAAGCGCATGAGGGTATGATCAAAGCGGCGCGAATGTTGCACCGAGTGCGTGGCGAGAATATTTTGCGGGTGTGGAATTATCGCAATTCGCGGCTCGAGCAGGAGATTTTAGGCCTAAAATTCAAGAATCCGCTAGGAATGTCAGCTGGGCTGGACAAGAACTTTGACTTGCCGCCAATAGCTAAGCGGATTGGCTTAGGTTTCGAAATTGGCGGCTCGACTACTGCGCAGGTTTGTGCCGGTAATCCGCGGCCGTGGTTTCGCCGCTTACCGAGCGAGAAATCGATTGTAGTTAACGTCGGCTTGGCAAATAACGGAGTCGCTCGCAATATACAGCGAATTAAGCGGTATCCGCGGCGGCTGTGGCGCGATTTCCCGTTGAGCGTGTCAGTTGCTAAAACCAATAATCCCGAAAATGTTAGCGATAGTGAAGCGATTGCTGACTATTGCCAAAGTTTGCGCCAGCTAGAGGCGGCTAGTTGCGCGCCGCTGTACGAAATCAATATTAGCTGCCCGAATACTTATGGCGGCGAGCCGTTTACGACGCCAGCGCGGCTGGATAAATTATTGACGGCGGTAGATAACTTGCGTTTAACGCGGCCAATTTTCGTTAAGATGCCGACAGATAAAAAGTGGCCGGAATTTATGAAGCTGCTAGCAGTAATTGATCGGCATGAGATTGCCGGCTTAACGATTGGTAATCTAGTCAAGGACCGCTCGGCGCTGCGTAATTCAAAATTGCTAGATAACGAGATCAGGGGAAATCTCAGCGGCCAGCCGGCGCGGGAGCTTACTACTGGCTTAATTTTCAAAACTTATGCCAAATACCGCGATCGTTTTGTGATTATCGGTGTTGGCGGCGTGTTTACTGCCGAGGATGCTTACGAGAAGATTTGTGCTGGTGCGAGCCTGGTAGCTATGGTGACGGCGCTAATGTTTGAGGGGCCGCAGGTTGTCGGCGAAATTAACGAAGGCCTGGTTAAGTTGCTCGATCGCGATGGCTTTCAGAATATTACTGAGGCGATTGGTAGCGCTCACCATGGCTAAATGCTATAATTAAAATACATTATCGGTTTAACGAAAGGGGTCAAAGTGATTGCAGATATTGATATAACTGGCGTAGGCGGCTACGTTTTGGATGAACCGACGAGAAAGTATATTAGCAAGAAAATCGGCAGATTAGATCGCTTAGTGACGCGGCATGCTCGCAAAACTATGAGTGCTTCGGTGAAGATCGAGGAAGTTAATCGCGATAACGGCAACAAATATGAAGTCGAAGTGATTATTAACGTGCCGGATCAGGTTATTAAAGCCAAAGATTCGACAATGAATGTTATGGCAGCAACTGATATCGTCGAGCGCAAGCTAGCCGGGCAGCTTCGCAAGTACAAGCAAAATTTGTTAGCTCACGTCGGCCGGCGCGATATACTAGCGCGGTTCAAACGCGGTTTTGACCGCGAAACACAGTAGCGATTTAGTAGCAGCCTCTTCCAAAACTCCCCGAAAACAGTTATAATTAGGGGAGTTTTTGGAAAATACCTGAAAGTGAGGGAAATTTGACGTTATGGCGATAACACAACAGAAGGTGCTGACGAAGGTTTTTGGTGACCCGCAGAAGCGGATTTTGCGGCGTTTACAAAAGAAAGTCGACGAAATTAATGCGCTTGGCCCGAAATACAAGAAACTATCTGACAAGGAATTGGCTGGCCAAACCGATGTTCTGCGCAAACGTTTGCAGAAGAAATCTGTGACGCTTGATACGATTTTGCCAGACGCTTTTGCGGTGGTACGCGAGATGGCCGATCGGACAATCGGCGAGCGCCATTACGATGTGCAGCTGATTGGTTCGATGGTGCTGCATGAGGGTAGCGTGGCCGAGCTGAAGACTGGCGAGGGTAAAACTTTGATGTCGACGTTAGCGGCCTACTTGAACGCGCTTGAAGGCAAAGGCGTACATGTTGTGACTGTCAACGATTATCTGGCGCAGCGCGATGCTGGCTGGATGGGGCAAATTTATAATGCGTTAGGTTTATCGACAGGGGTGATCATCAATGAGACTTCATTCTTATACGACGAAAATTATGATAATGAAGCGCATACTGATCCGCGCATGAAGAAGCTTCGTCCGTGCACCCGTAAAGAAGCTTACCAGGCAGATATTACCTATGGTACTAATAATGAATTCGGCTTTGATTATTTGCGCGACAACATGGTTAACGATATCGAATTGGTGCGCCAGCGCGAGTTGAATTTTGCAATTGTCGACGAAGTAGACTCGATTCTGATCGATGAGGCGCGGACGCCGCTGATTATTAGCGCGCCGGCCGCTGAAAATCCTGATAGCTATTATCAATTTGCCAAGATTGCAGCGAAGTTGACGCCAGAGGATTATACCTTAGAAGAGAAGCGCAAGCAGGTAGCTCTTACTGACGAAGGCGTCGAGAAGGTTCAAAAAATGCTGGGTATAAAAAACTTATACACGCCAGAGTATGTGCGAAGCGTCTACCACATGGATCAAGCCTTGCGGGCTCAGACATTATTCAAGCGTGACAAGGATTACGTGGTGACGAATGACGGCGAGGTGATAATCGTTGACGAGCACACTGGTCGGCTCAAGCAAGGCAACCGTTATAGCGAAGGCTTGCACCAGGCGATTGAAGCCAAAGAAGGCGTACCAGTGCTGCAGGAAAGCATGACGCTGGCGACAATTTCTTTCCAGAATTACTTCCGTTTGTACAAAAAGCTTAGCGGCATGACTGGTACTGCTTTCACTGAGGCTGAAGAGTTTCAACAAATTTATTCGCTTGACGTAGTGGTGGTGCCGCCGAACAAGCCAATTACTCGCCAGGACCATCAGGACTTGATCTACAAGACCGAGAAAGGCAAACTGAAAGCAGTAGCTCAAGCGATCAAAGAGTATCACGATGAAGGCCGTCCGGTGTTGGTTGGCTCCGGTTCAATCGCTAAAAACGAAATGATCGCCAAATATTTGGATAGCGAAGGTATTAAGTACGAAATTCTAAATGCCAAGAACAACGAGCGCGAAGCAGAGATTATCTCGCATGCTGGCGAAAAGGGCGCAATTACGCTAGCTACTAATATTGCTGGGCGCGGCACCGACATCAAACTCGGGCCTGGCGTCAAGGAACTGGGAGGACTAGTGGTCATTGGTTCAGAGCGCCACGAATCGCGCCGGATTGACAATCAGCTGCGCGGCCGCGGTGGCCGGCAGGGAGACCCGGGCGATACGCAGTTTTATGTTTCGACCGAGGACGATTTGATGCGTATCTTTCAGGGCGAGCGGATTGCTAATGTGTTAGAACGTTTAGGTGTCGATGAGGAAACGGCAATCCAGAATCGTGCCGTCAGCAAGACATTGGAGGCAGCGCAGAAGCGAGTCGAAGGCTATAACTTTGATACGCGCAAAAATGTTGTTCAGTACGATAATGTTATTAATCGCCATCGCAAAGTTGTCTACACGGTGCGCCGCAAAATCCTCGAAGGCGATAATATCAAACCAGAAATTCAGCGTTTGCTACGGGCGATGGTTAATAAATTAACAGAGGTGCCGGCCAAGAATAATCCAAAATTTGTCGAAGAATTTGCAGAGATTATCCCGCTAGAGACCGACGAAATTGAAAAAATTGGCGCGATCAAAAAAGATAGTCAGCGCCGCGATAAGGCGTTAGCTGCTGCACAAAAAATGTATACAGCCAAAGAAAGAGAGCTCGGCGACGATCTAATCCGCGGGGTTGAGCGCGAAGTTTATCTGCAAGTACTTGATACGCTGTGGATGCAGCACCTCGAGAACATGCAGCATTTGCGCGAAGGTATTCACTGGCGCAGCGTCGGCCAGCGCGACCCGCTGGTTGAATACCGCAGCGAGTCGCAGAAGCTGTTTGATAGCTTGCAAGCGACATTGCGCGAGGAAGTTTTGCGTGCTATTTATCATGTGCGCGCCACCGACGCTATTAGCCGCGAATCAATTGACGATGACCACCAAACGGAATTGACGAAGCTTGCCGAGACTTCGGTCGAGCATGGAGTCAACGAAATCACTGGCGGCGAAGAGAATCGCGATCACGATTTCGGCGGTTCAATAAAAAGAGCCGCCTCGACCGCCGAAACTAATCATAGGCGCAACGTTGCCCGTAAAAAGAAAAAGGCCAAGCGCCAGAATCGAAAAAAGAGCCGCTAGATGAAACACACAGTAACAGAAGTACGGCTCGACAATGGTTCGCGTGGGCTGCTTATTGATGTGCCTGGCGCAACGGTGATGAGCTTCCAATTTCAATTCCGCGCTGGCAACCGCTATGTTGGACGCAAGGATATTTATGAAACTGCTCACGTGATGGAGCATATGTCATTTGGTGCAAACGCTAAGTTCTCGAGCGAGCATGCTTACGAAGCAGAATTCACCAAAAATGGCGCGTACCATAATGCATGGACAAGCGACTTGTCAATGGTATATGTGGCTGATTGCGCTGATTTTGAATGGGATCGGATTTTAGAATTGCAGCAAGTGGCGATTTGCCAGCCGCGCTTTCAGCAAGAATCGCTAGAGGCTGAAAAGGGCAATGTTCGCAGCGAACTAACGGGGTATTTGAATAATCACGGCCGCGTGCTTTGGCCGAAAGTCCAGCAGCTGCTAGGCGAGGACGTTTATACGTTTTGGCAGCGTTTGCGGACGATTAACAATATCACGCTTGAGGATATTCAGCGCCACCATCGAAAAACACACACTTCAGATAATATGCGCTTTGTGATTGCGGGCAAGCTCGACGGTCGGCGCGAGCGTATTAAGAGTATGCTCGAGGGTTGGGAACTGCCGCGCGGCGAACGTTTCGTGGTACCGCGCGATGTTTTGAAAAAGGCCGCTCCGACCCTTATCAAGCGTAAAGAAGCGACTAATTTGACTTTTGGTTGGAGCATGTCGCTGCCGCGCGAAATCAACGACGCCGAACTAGAGGCGATGTCGTGTTTGAATCATATCTTGACCGGCACGATGCATTCGCGTATCTTTGGTGCGGCTCGCAAAAAGGGTTTGGCGTACGGTATGTTTAGCGAAGCTAGCGCCGGTTTTTATGATAGTAGCTGGGATTTTGGCGGGCAGGTCAATGTCGAGACCGCTGACCGGCTTTTCGACATCATTGCCCGCGAAGTGCGAGCGGTGCTCGACGGCCAGATTAGCGAGAAAGAATTGTCGGCGGCGCAGTCCTACGCGCTAGGTCGCCACCAGATGGGGGCGCAGACAGTCGCGCAGATTAGCAATTTCTATAGCGGGCGTTATTTCGGTGATGGTTTTGTTAAGGATTACGAGCGCGTGCCCGAGGCAATCCGCAACATCACTCGCGAACGCATGATTGCGACGGCGCGCGAATTCATCGGCGCGAATACTTGGGTGCTGGCTGGCGTCAGCGCTAGCGATCAGAAATCGCTGACGCGGCTAAATGATAAGCTAGAAAAGCTGTTTTAGAATAATAATTTCAATCAAAAGTAAAATGCTCCGCCGCCGACCCAGCGGAGCATTTTACTTGCTCAACGTTGGGCGGGCGACGGAGTTGGCGTCTCCGTCTCTGTGGCGCTACCAGCGGAGCCGAGGATCTGGTTATACTAGTCTCTCGTGACACTAATCGTCACGAACTTTCCAGGGTTACTGGAAAGGGCCTTCTGGAAAAGGCCTGCCAGCCCCTCGTCACCTATTGTCGAGGTGACCTGGGTGTTTTTAATAGTCGCGCAATCTCTCAGCCACCAACCCCACTGGATACTGGGGTGGCAGTCACCGAGGGTGTCCTTTGCGACATACCCCTCGGCACCTGGGAGATTAGTGAGGTTTATCACCATCGACGACATTTCGCCGTCGCCGATGATGTTAAACCTGATGACTGACAGGGGAATCTCCAGCACTTCGTGAGTGCCGTCCCTGTGCCGATAATCAACCAAAATACTGGCGCCTGCCTGCATCTTGGTATAGGCGCTAATAGAAAAAATACCGCCACTAACGGAAGTTTCCCCTGTGGCAGAAATCGAGCGAGCGCCGATTTCCAGTGGGTACTCAGACCCGCTAGAGAACCCGTACAGCGAGGCTGCCTCGGCAAACCTCGCTACTCTGTCTTTGTTTGATGGCATCATGTTATACACAGCCGTGTTAGCGGCAGCATACAACAAGACCATTATCACTAAGGTCAGAGCTATGATAGCACTGACCTTCATCTTGTTTTTGAATGCGTCATCAATCAGACATGCCAGTATACCACCGGCCATAAAGCCTGCAATCGTAGCGATTACAGCCCAAAAAAGCAGAAACAACCCCATGAGGTGGCACGCTCCTATCAAGTAGGAATAAAAAACGGAAACGTTCTACCTCTCGCTGGTCGGAGCGAAAGGTTACTATAATTATATCAATAAACAATCTTGTTACCAAGCTAAAGCATAAAGTATTGATATTATAGCGATGAAGGCGCGTGCTATAATAGTCGTTATGAAGATTATCATCGCGGGTTACGGTGTGGAAGGTATATCAAATCTGGTATATTTCCAGCAGAAATTTCCTGACGCGGAGTTTGTGGTGGCTGATGAACGTCCGGCGGATAAACTGCCGGCTATTCCGAGTGGCGTTAGGTTGATTTCTGGCAAAAACGTCTTCAGCGAACAGCTGGGCGACACTGATTTGGTGGTGCGGACAGCTAGTTTGCCGCCGCGCAATATCAAAACCAGCGGCAAGATTTGGTCGGCGACTAACGAGTTTTTTGACAAGTGTCCAGCGCCGATTATCGGCGTGACCGGCACCAAAGGCAAGGGGACGACGTGCAGTTTGATTGTCTCGATCTTGCGGCAAGCCGGACAAACGGTACATTTGGTCGGCAACATCGGCGTGCCAGCGCTGGATGTCTTGCCGAAGATTAAAAAAACCGACATCGTCGTTTACGAATTGTCCAGCTTTCAACTGTGGGATCTAGAAAAGTCGCCGCACATTGCGGTGGTGCTAATGATCGAGCCGGATCATCTGAATGTCCATACGGATTTCGCCGACTATCTTAATGCCAAGAAAAATATTCGCCGCCACCAGCGTCTTGGCGATGTTTGTTTATATCACCCAACGAATAAATATTCACAGGAAGTGGCTGCTATGCCATTTGACGGGCTATTAGATAGGCAAGGTCATGCAATGTGTGAATGCTGCGGAGGTGATGCGCTAGATTTCGCGCAGCGCTACGCTATTCCTGATGATGACCAAGTTTATGTTCAGGATGGCTACTTTTGCGTGCAAAATCGGCAGATTTGCAGCACCGATCATTTACGGTTGCTGGGCGCGCACAACCTAGAGAATGCCTGCGCAGCAATGAGCGCGGTGACAGAATTGCCTGTTGCGGTGACTGATGAGCAATTTGCTGCTGGACTGGAGAGTTTCACAGGGCTGCCGCACCGTTTGAAATTCGTTGCCGAGAAAAATGGCGTTAAATATTACGATGATAGTATTTCAACTACGCCCGGTAGCGCTATTGCCGCGTTAAAAGCTTTCACGGAGCCAAAAATTTTGATTTTGGGCGGCTCTGACAAGGGTGCGGACTATACGGAATTAGCGCAGGAAATCGCCAGGCAGCAAATGCGGGCAGTGATCGTCAACGGCGCTAATGCCAGTGAAATTATCGAAATTTTGCATAAAAATAAGGTTTCTTGCCAGGTTGTCCAGCTGGAAATGGCGTCGATGTCAACAGTCGTTGAAATGGCAGCAAATCAAGCACAACCTGGCGATGTGGTGATTCTCAGCCCGGCCGCCGCTAGCTTCGATATGTTTAAGAGCTATAATGATCGCGGCGAGCAGTTCGTAGCGGCGGTGGAGAAGCTTTAGTGCCGTTATATGCCAATATACGGTAAATTCTAGTATTGCTAGCGGGGGCTAGATAGCTAAGCTAACTTAGCAAAATCGCTAATCCGCTTGGCAATAATTGCAGTAGGTTCAAGAATGCGGCATCGCGGGAAAAGGCGTTGTAGCCGCCTCTTAAGCGCCAGATAATGCGTGCAGCCTAGAACAATAACATCGCTACCGTCCGCAACACTGGTCGATACTTCATCAAGTATAATATCGTCGGCCAAACCTTGATCGATCATCTGCGCCCACGCGTGAGTGTCTGGCGTGTCGATACGAACGCCAGTAGCATATTCACTGATAAGCGCGCGCAGACGCTGGCTGTGTTTGGTGGCGTTTGTCGCCAGTAGGGTGATATGATGCGATTTGGTCAGGGCGGCGGCTGATTTGATCATCGGTTCAAAGCCCATAAAGCATACGTCTGGGTAACGTTGCCGCAGCGAGCTAATCGCGTTGGTCGTGGCGGTATTGCATGCCAGAACAATAATGTCGCATGATAGCAGCGGCTGGATGGCGGCATCGGTTAGCGTAATAATCTCCTCCGGTGAACGATTGCCGTACGGTGCGTGCTCGCGGTCGATCGCCGTGATGTACGAATGCTGCGGCAGTAATTTTTTCAGCCTCTTTGCTACTAATTTGCCGCCAGTTCCCGTATCAAATATGCCGATCTTCATACAAAAAGTATAGCAAAACCGCCGTAACGATATCTACGACAATGCCAGAGCTCGCAGTTTTGGCAGATTTGAAACGCCGAAATTGCTGCTTATTGCTGTTAATACTGCTATAATAAGCAGGAATAGGCGCGAGTCTTGAGATAGTATCTAATCGGAGGGTTTATGGATCAACAGCCGTACCAGCAATACCAACAGTATCAGCAGCCGCCGCAATCGCAGGCACAAACCAAAGGCCAGCTTGCCGTAGCGCGGGCTCGCAATGCGCAAGATAATGTCGTTCTGACAATAACTATCATTATCTTTTGTTTCTTTGCGGCTAGCTATTTTATCTATACAACATTCCAGGAAATGTCAACAGATAATGCTGGACACCACGTTGAGTTATCGTTCAGCGACGGCGTGATTGCTGTATTGCTGGCGATAGTTTTTATGATTATGGGATTAGGTATGCTGCTAGGTATTGGCATGTTCATGGTGCGGATGATGCGCCAGCAAATGTTGGGTAATGCCTTGCAAGTTGAATATAGCGCTTATGCGTGGCTGCGCGATTGGGCCAACCAGGTATCGGCTGATTTAGAGATGCCGCAAGTCGAGATTTTCATCACCCAGAATCCAGTGATGAATGCTTATGCTTTTGGTTTTGCTAGGCCATATTCTATCGTGCTGCATTCTGGATCGATTCGCTACTTGACCAAGGATGAGCTAAAAGTGATTGTCGTACATGAAATGGCACATATCAAATACCGTCATGCCAACGCTAATGTGTATTTGATGCCGTTTTTGTCGATTCCGATTATCAGCGTATTGGGTAGTTGGATTTCTGGATTCTGGCACCGCCGTGCCGAGCTAACCGCCGATCGTCTAGCTTTGATGTATTTGGGCGATAGCGAATTAGTCAAGAAATCGCTGATCAAGGTGCATGTCGGACCTGATGCGGCAGACAGCATGAACGAGGTGGCGCGCCAGTGGATGCAGTACACGGCTGAACGCCCGATGAATCATTTTGCGCAGACTTTTAGCGACCATCCGTTTTTGGTACGCCGGTTGAGCCAGATTGACTATTGGAAGGGTGTGGTTGAGCCGCAAAATCAGCCGCAGAGCGTTGCGCCAGCTGCTGTTCAGTCTAATGTTTCTGAACCCGCTGAATCAGAACCTGCTACCGAGCCGACAACCGTAGAGTCAACCTCTACCAAGAAATCAACTCGCCGCAAATCAGATGACACCAGCCAAAATCAAGACGAGACTGCTGCCTAGGTTCTATGCAGCCGTTACGAAAACAAGCTGAAGATCTCCGCGCTCGCGTGGCTAGCGCTTGCCAAGCTTTGCATATTGACGCTCGCGCTGAAGAGCTGGCAGTGCTTGACGAACAGCTGGCCGATTCGAATGTCTGGGCGAATGTCGAGCGGGCGCAGATGCTGACGCGGCAGGCGGCGAGCTTGCGTTCGCAAATTGAGCCGTGGCAGATTTTGCGTTCACAAGTCTCGGATATAATCGAACTGATGGATCTAGGCGACGACTCGATGCTGGTAGAGTTTACCGAGCAGCTAGCAGCTCTCGAGGCAGAATACCAGGAGCGCCGCAAAGATTTGCTATTCTCAGGCGAATACGATAATCGGGCGGCGATTTTTAAGTTGAGCGCTGGCGCTGGCGGTACGGATGCGCAGGATTGGGCAGAGATGCTAGAGCGAATGTATCTGCGCTGGGCTGAAAAGCATGATATGCAAACCGAGCTAGTCGAGCGCTCGACAGGCGAAGAGGCCGGTATCAAGAATGCGACATACATTATCCGCGGTGCTTTCGCTTACGGCAAATTACGCAGCGAACATGGGGTGCACCGGCTGGTGCGGCTCAGTCCGTTTAACGCTGATAATTTGCGGCAGACTAGCTTTGCACTGGTCGAAATCATGCCGGAAATGGACGCGCCAGGCGAGGTCGAGATCGACGACAAAGATTTGCGAATTGATATTTATCGCAGCGGTGGCAACGGCGGGCAAGGAGTCAATACAACTGATTCCGCAGTGCGCATAACTCATTTGCCGACAGGCACGGTGGTGGCAATCCAAAACGAGCGCAGCCAGCTCCAAAACAAAGAAACCGCGCTAAAAATCCTCAAAAGCCGCTTAGCGCAAATGCAGTTAGAACAACGCGCCGAAACGCTAGCTGATCTGCGGGCAGGCGAGTCGGCTAGTTGGGGTGCGCAAATTCGCAATTACGTACTTCATCCTTATACTCTGGTCAAGGACACGCGAACCAAGTTTGAAACTCACAACGCCCGCGGCGTGCTAGATGGCGACATTGACGGCTTTATTGAAGCATATCTCGAGCAGCAAGCGGCGACCGAGTAGCTGGCTATCGCTATAAACTAGCTTATGCTACAATAGGTAGTGATGATTCTGTTAGATAGAGTGACTAAGGTGTATGGTAAGGGTAGCAAGCCAGCGCTTGACCGTGTTAATCTGCATGTTGAGCCGAACGAGTTCGTGATCATCGTTGGGACGAGCGGAGCTGGTAAATCGACCTTGCTCAAATTATTGACGCGCGAAGAAAAGCCGACTAGCGGCAAGATTGTCGTTGGCGGTATTGATTACGACCAACTCAAGGACAAGCATATCCCGTTGCTGCGCCGCAAAATTGGCGTAGTTTTTCAGGATTTTAAGTTACTACCGAACCGGACAGTGTTCGAAAATGTGGCTTTTGCGCTAGAAATTGCCGGCATGACTAACCGCGAAATTAAAAATACTGTACCAAAAGTGATTGACCTGGTGGGTCTAAAGGGTAAGGAAAAGCAGTTCCCGCACCAATTATCAGGTGGCGAGCGCCAGCGCGTGGCGATTGCTCGGGCAGTAGTGCGCCAGCCAAAAATTCTAATCGCTGACGAGCCAACGGGTAATCTCGATCCGAAGCATAGTTGGGATATTGTCCGCCTGCTTGAGAAGATTAACCGGTATGGCACGACTGTTATACTTACAACACATAATGTCGAGATTGTCAATAGGTTGAAGCGCCGCGTTATCACTGTTGACCACGGCAAGATTACTAGCGACCAAGCGCAAGGGAGCTACCGGCAATGAGACGAGACAAAGTCAAGACAGCGGCTGCCAAAAAGAAAAGCCGCCGCGAGGACAAAAAAAATACTGGTGCTCGCGCTTTGACCAGACAAAGGCGCAGCCGCCAGCGCAAATGGCTGACTTTCGTGCGAATGTGCCGCTACGGCGTCAATAATTTCACTCGTAACGCCTGGCTAACCATTGCGGCTACCGCGGTGATGACGATTACGTTGCTGATTATCTTTACTACGGTGGTGGCGCGTAATATTTTGGCAGATTCGGTAACAGAGCTGAGTAAAAAAGTCGATATGTCAATTTATCTCAAAACGGGTACCACCGAAGAGCAAGCTAAGCCGATTATGGCTGATTTGCGCAAGCTGTCGAATGTTGAAAAGGTCGAGTTTATCTCTTCGGATAGGGCGCGCCAGCAAAGTGCTAAAGACAACAAATCTGATCGAGATATCCAGGAAGCACTTAATCAGGCTATCAATAAAATGCCAGCGACAATTCGAGTAAACCTACATGATATTAATAATACGACTGAGCTTGATAGATTTGTCAAAGAAAGTTCTGAGCTAAAAAAATATATTGACTCGGATCGCGAACCGTCGTTTGCTGGCTCTAGACGTAATGCTATTGAGAATATCGGCCGCTGGACGGATTTTGCGCAGCGGGCTGGTTTGGCGGCGAGCGTGCTTTTTGTGGTGATTTCGTCGCTTATCGTTTTTAATACGATTCGTATGGCGATATTTAACCGTAAGGACGAGATCGAGATGATGAAACTAATTGGCGCTGACAAAAGCTTTATTCGCGGGCCATTTCTTGTAGAGGCGGCAGTGTATGGCTGTATTGCTGCGGTATTAGCTACAATTGTCTGTGTGAGTGTCTTTATGATTAGTTCTGACAAACTGCATTCCTATGGCATTGTCGTACAAAATACTGCTGATTTACTAAAAATGAATCTACTACTGATATTGATGGGAATGATTTTACTAGGGATGGTAATAGGCATCGTTTCGGCAGCGCTAGCAACAAGACGGTATTTGAAACTTTAATTTGCAGAAAACATGCCGGATACTGTTGACATAGCGGTTATGCTTTGGTACTATATATAGTAATGAAGCGTTTGTCCACCACACCGTTCTCATCCAGCAGCCACGCTAAGAGATATATTCTTATAGTTGCTGCGGTTTTAGTTGGCCTAGGTTCGCCTATGTTATATTTTCAGCACGTTTTTGCTGATGAATATGATACGCAGATTTCAGGATTGCAGAAGCAAGTTGAACAATATCAATCGCAAGCTAACGTGCTAGGAAAAAAAGCAGACAGCTTGCAGGCTGAGCTTGATAATATTACTAAGCAGAAAAATATAATAGCATCGCAGATTACGCTTAGTAAGCAGCAATATGATAAGTTGCAAGAGCGGATTAACGATACTAAGGTTAAAATTAACAGAAACAAAGAAGCGTTAGGTAAAATTATTGCCGACATGTATGTTGATGGCTCGATTTCGTCATTAGAAATGTTAGCAAGTAGTAAAAATATTGGTGATTATATTGATCAGCAAGAGTATCGTTCGTCGGTGCAGGCGAACTTGAGTAGTACAATAAAGAGAATTAACTCTCTAAAAGAAAAGCTTGAGAAGAGTCAAGCTGATGTAAAGAAAGTGATGGAACGGCAGAAAAGCCAGAAAGCTCAATTTGCTGCCAAAGAAGCCGAGCAGCAAACGCTAGTTGACAAGACGCGTGGCGATGAGGCTGTATATAAACGTTTAGTTAGTTCGACGCAATCGCAAATTGAGAGTGCTGCGGCGCAGCAGCGAGCGTTTTATGCATCGTTGGTGTCTCAGAGCGGAGGTAACTCTTCTGCGGCTAACCAAGGAGTCGTTGGTTCGTTCGTCTATACGAATTTTAGCGGCAACATGGGGTGTAGTGGAGGCTATCCATACTGCGGCGTTCAAGATAGCTACGCTGATCCGTGGGGCTTGTATAATCGCGAGTGCGTGTCTTACGCAGCATGGCGTATAGAGAAGGGTTATGGCAGGAAAGTTAATCATTTTGGCGGCAACGGCAATGCTTACCAGTGGCCGTATAGTGCTAATGCGACTCGCGTCTACGATCCGCAGCCAGGCGACGCAGTAGTTTTGCCTGCAACTGCCGGGTTCGCTCCAGTTGGACATTTGATGGTAGTCGAGTCGGTGTCTGGTGAGTGGATTCATGTTAGTCAATATAATTTTTACGGAACAGGTGAATACTCAACTATGGATATTAAAAATAGCGGAGTGATATTCCTCAGATTTTAGAACTAAGTAGGCGGGGTAAAGAAAAAAATTATAGCGTACTCAGCCAGAGTGCGCTATAATTATGATTATGGCAAACGAACAGGGAGTTGAAAATAAGGGGCGGAAGCCTCGGCAGCGGAAGGTTTCACAGGGTGTTTTCTTGGCGTCGTTGGTCTTGGCGATAATCGTATCGTTTGCGGCTGGTACGCGCAGCGAAGAAATCTATCAGATAGCAGCGCCGATTTTTGGCATCAAGGTGGCTAAGCAGCCGCTTGATACCGAGGTGATGAAAGAAGCTTATCGTCAACTAGCGGCGAATTATGACGGTGATTTGGATGCTAATAAGCTGTCGGACGGGGCGGCTCGCGGCATGGTTAAAGCGGTCGGCGACGACTACACGACATTTCTAGATAAGGAAGAAGCGGCAGAATTTAACAAAAGTCTAAACGGCGAAGTTTCTGGTATTGGTGCCGAAATCGGCGTGCGTAATTTGCAGCCGACGGTACTGCGAGTTCTCGATGACTCTCCAGCCAAGAAAGCCGGCCTTAAAACGGGTGATATCTTTGTGGCTGTGAACGGTACGTCAGTAGCGGGCGAGACGGCTAGCGGCGTGGCTGATAAAGTTACTGGCGAAGCGGGCACGACCGTCAAGCTAACTATGCGCCGCGGCAGCGAATCGCTAGATTTTTCGATTACGCGGGCCCAAATTAGCGATCCTAGCGTCCGTTGGTCGGTTAGCGATGATATTGGTGTCTTGACGATCTCGCGATTTGACGATAATACCGGTTCGCTAGCCCGCAAAGCCGCTAAAGAGTTCATTGACAAAGGTGTTAAGGGTGTGATTGTTGATTTGCGTAACAACGGCGGCGGCTATTTGACAGCAGCGCAAGAAGTAGCGAGTCTATGGCTAGATAACGGCAAGACAGTCGTTACCGAGAAAAGCCGCGGGCAGGTGACTGAGACAGTTAAAGCTTCGGGAAATCCGACACTTAAAGGCAAGAAAACCATTGTCCTCGTCAATGGCAGCTCGGCCAGTGCTAGCGAGATTGTGGCCGGCGCGTTGAAAGATTATCAAGCAGCCACCTTGGTCGGTGAAAAAACCTTCGGTAAGGGAACGGTACAAAAGGTGATCAACCTATCCGACGATCGTATCCTCAAGGTGACAGTGGCCCGCTGGTACACGCCGCAAGACAGAAACATCACCAAAGAAGGCATTCAGCCGAACCAGACGGTCAAGATGAGATCGGATGATAATAACGCTGGGCGCGATCCGCAAATGGCGCGCGCTAAAGAATTAGCGTCATAGCCCTTGTGCTTATCGCCAGGCTGGTATACTATATAAACTATGGATACACGCAAACGTAAGATTTTGCTAGTAGAGGATGATACTGCGCTAGCATCAGTATATCGGTCGCGTCTTGAACTGGAGGGTTTTGACGTCTGTGAAGCGAATAATGGCGAGGATGCGCTGTCGTTGGCAGTGTCTGAACATCCTGACTTGATTTTGTTGGACGTCATGATGCCGAAAATTAGCGGTTTTGACGTTTTGGATATTTTGCGTAATACGCCGGAGACTACCAATATTCGGGTGATTATGCTAACCGCGCTTAGCCAGCCCAAAGACAAAGAACGCGCCGAGCAGCTCGGTGTTGACGATTATTTAGTAAAATCGCAAGTAGTTATCGGCGATGTCGTCGAGCGGGTGCGCTACCACCTAGGCATGAGCAAGTAGCCGCTTGTGGAATTGCTTAGTTTGCTTATTTGTGGTGTTGTAGTTGACATTTCGCTTATGTTTTGATATAATAGTAGTATATGCCAGAAACACATACATCAAAAAGTACAGCGCCAGACGGCGAATCGCCTAAAAAACCTATAATAATTGGCTATCCAGTGCCAGGTAGCAAGCTCCCAAGCGCTGAGAGACTAGGCACTTCTGAAGAAAAGGCTAGGTTGGAGCTATTGAGTAAAGTAAGCGTTGGATTGGGTAGATTAGCTATTGGTAGACGGTCTGATGAATCTGGAGATAGCGATAGAGTAATTGATAGAGCTAGAATAGCTTTTCTAAGGTCCCGATTATATCCAGATACTCCTGCCTACTTACTTATTAATACAGAGGACGGTAGTGATGATGACAATGGTGATGGTAGTAGGCGCGCTATCTGGATGCGCGTTGATCAAGGTGATTTCAGTACAACGATAAATCCTGATAGCGAGGAAAATCATGGTTTGCCGCCGGCTGAAGACGCCCTTGATGCTTGGGAGGCGCAATTACCGCAGAGCAATAATCAGCCGACAGAGCAGCCAAAGCCGCCAACTGATGAGCGTGAAAGATTGCGCGCTGCGCTAAGAGAGGCTGGCGAGCTGGATCCGACGAAAGCAGAGCCGAAGCCACCAACCCGCGAGGATGTATTAGCTGCATTAAGAGGCGCAACGACCGGAGCTAACAAACCAGTCCCAAGGTCGCAAGCCCGCGAAGAAGTGCTGGCTGCGCTTAGAGGCGGGCATCTTTCGCCAGCTACCAAAGAGACTAATTCAGGTAGCGATTCGTCTATTGTCGATACTGAAAGCGAACCTCCCGCACCAGAAGATCAAGAAGAATCGGGAAGTTCAAATGAGCAAGATGACAGCCCAGATGAGTTATCGGCCGATAAACAGTCTCTTAGCGCTTCTGAGGCGTTAAAAGCGTTGGCGGAAGCAGACGATACGCGCATTTGTATAAGGAATATGTCAGATGCCGCAAAAAGAATAGTTAGAACTTTAAAGAGATCAGAGATACCGCTATCCTCTAATAATAATTTGCAAGAATTTGCGTCGGGCGTCTCAACGATGCTTAATAGGTTGGACGGTGTTGTTGAGAAAGCTAGAAGCGGTTTGCCGCTAGACGAAGTGTCTCGCCTGGGCGGTAGGATAGGCGAGATTAAGCGTGCTCTGACAGTACTGAATAACGCCGTCGCCAAGCAAGGCCGTTATGGACATAGTAACGAAAATTACTTACCGTATGCGATGAAACTAGAAGATAGTATCACAGAACTGCAAAGATTTATGAACGTATTAGTAGAGCGCCAAGAAAACAAAGAGCAAAACCAGTAGCGGTATCTCGCTAGCCAGGGTAGTATACCTTATGTGAACTTAGCTTATTCAACGCAAACTTGGGTTCGCGGGTGAGTATTGCCAGTGAACGATGGCTTCTTGATATGTTTGAAAACTACGGTGCCGCTCTTGGCTGCGTGAATTGTGTAGTTGCGGCTGATGTAAGTACCTGGGCCAGCAACTTTGGTACTGCCAGTCTGGCGAACCAGCACCTCGCCCTGGTTGACTTTTTGCCCGCCGAAACGCTTGACGCCATTGCGCCTACCAGCACTTTTGTGGGTATTATCGCTCGAACCGCCAGCTTTAACGTGTGACATAAAACTCCTTTAATTTAATATAAAACAATCTATGCTATTGTACGCGAAGCTATCGGAAATGTCAAGCTTTACGAAAGTAATTACTATAGCAGGCTCGAGCTTGGCGGGCGAGATGCTTTTAATTTTCATCGAGAGGTTTAAGCAGTAAGATTTCTCGTGCCACTACCTGGTTCTGGCGGTAGTAGAGTAGCTGCTCGTCGCTGACTAAGTTTAGATGTAGGCGTCGGTAGCCTAAATCTGCTAACTGATTGATAAGCGGTAAATGTGTAAATTTACCACTATGGTCGCGCCAGGCGGGCACGGCGACGACTAGCGTTGTACTCGGATTGATTTGCGGGCGGATGTTTGCTAAAAATTGGCTGATGATATGATTGCAATTACCGCGGACTGCGGTGAGCTTGGCAGGTTTTGGCGGGGCCGAGAAGGGCTGACCGAGGTAGGCTTCGCAGACGATGCGGGTGATTTCAGATTTTTGCGCAGAGTTGAGCTTGACGGTGGTAGCGTCAGCTTGGAAGATCTGCCACTGGGGGTTGATTTGGTATTTATTATCGAGCCACTGCATGTTTTCTGTGGCATAATCAACCATTTTTTGGCTTAGGTCGCTACCGTAGACGTCTATCCCTTTGAGCCGCGCTTCTTGGAGAACAGTGCCAGTACCGCAAAAAGGGTCCCAGAGGCGGCCAGGTTTCGTCTCGCCAGATAGATTTATCATCATCCGCGCTAATTTCGGCGGCAGCATACCGACGAAAGCATCGGTACGTGGGCGAGCTTGGTCGCGGGCAGCCAGCGCGGTGATGTTCTGGGCGCCGACACTTTCAGCGACAATGAGGCGGTTATTTGGTGCTCGGACGACTAGCAATTCAACTTTCGTTGGTGATAACCCAAGCTTGTTGTGATGACTAGCAGCGGTGTTAAGGGCGATTTCTGGGTTCGGGATAAGGCGTAAGCTAGTGCCGCTGTCGCGTAATTTTTTCTTGATAAGCAAGCCGGTTTTTTGGACATCGCGCGGCGAGATTTTGAAGCCGTAAGCGCTGATGCCAAGAGTTATTTTATGCTCGCTGGCGCGCCATTTGGCGGCGTAGTGCTGAACGATTTGGCGGCTGGCGGTTAGCCAATTGCCGCGGTCGAGTTCGAGAACGACCCGGCCGGCTTTTTGGCTGCCGCCGAGGGTCTCGAAGTCAAAATCAGGCGAATCTACAAGCGCTGTTTGCTGCGAAAACCATCGGACATTGTCAGCACCGTAGAGCTGTTCTAGCTCGGCTACTCCAAGTGCTGGCTGGCGGCCAAGTATTGTGATATGCATAAATATAGTATACTAGATTGTATGAAAAGGAGACTGTCTTTTCGATTGTGGTTGAGTATTGCCACGTTGCTGTTGATTGCTTTGATACTTTTTCTAGCTAGAAGCGAACTGGTATATGCTTGGGGTCTGCTAGGTAAAATTAACCTTGGTAAGCTTGTGTGGATGCTGCCAATTATTGCGGCCGGATATTTGGCGACTGGCGAGATGATTTTTTCGTATTTGCGTCAGAAAGGCTTCGTGAAGAATATTAATCCGGCAACTCTGGCACGCATATCGCTAGAGTTAAATTTTGTTAATCATGCTTTTCCTAGCGGCGGTGTCAGTGGTATTTCGTATGCTAACTGGCGTCTAGGTAAGTACGGTGTGCCAATTGGGCGGGCGACGATGGCGCAATTTGTGCGTTATGTGGTGGGGTTTATGGCGATTGTGGTCTTTTTGGTAGTTTCTGTTTTGATGGTGACGATTGACGGCCGTGTTAACCGCTGGATAATTTTGATGAGCTCAACGCTGGTATTTTTGCTGGTGATGGCGACGCTGCTAGGTGTGTATTTTTTGAATAGCGTCCACCGGATGAAAAAATTAGCCAAGAGGATTACGATGATAGTTAACGGCACAGCCTCATTTTTTGCGCGGCGGCCGCAGGTGGTGTTGAACCAGGAGTCGATAGAGAAGTTTTTCTATGATATGCACGACGATTTTAACGAGCTAAAACGCGATAAGCGCGTGTTGCTGAAGCCGTTTTTGTGGGCGATGTTATTTACCGCTACCGAAATTGCGCCGATCTGGATTACTTTTCAGGCGCTGGGAATGAGTGTCAATCCGGCGTCGATTTTGATTGCTTATGGCATAGCGACGATTGCTGGATTCATTGTGGTAACACCGGGCGGAACGGGCGCCTACGAGGCAATCATGGTTAGCGTTTTGGCATTGTCAGGTATAGGTAGCGGCCAGTCGATTGCAGCGATTGTACTTTACCGGGTGATTGTACTGCTGACGGCGCTGCTGCTAGGCTATGTATTTTACCAGCTAACAATAGTGAAATATGGACGAAAATCCGATCCCAAGGTTCGGCGTTAGCGGTTTCGTCGAGCTGATTAATCAAGTGCTGGAGTTTTCGTGCAGCGCTGTTGAGATTGAGGGCGAGGTTGCCAGCTTCAAAGTAAACCAGGGCAAATGGGTGTTTTTCGACTTGAAAGACGAGGAAGCGAGCGTCGGTTGCTTTATGCCAGTTTATCAACTGCGAACGCCGATTGAAGACGGTATGAAGCTGGTGGTGCGGGCGCAGTCTAAAGTAACGAAGTGGGGTAAATTCAGCGTGACCGTGCAAAATTACCGTCCGCTAGGCGAGGGCAGCTTGCGCAAAAGTTTCCAGCTGTTGCGTACTAAGTTGGAGAAGGAAGGAATATTTGCCGCGGAGCGCAAGCGTTGTTTGCCACAAATTCCAGCGCGTATCGGCGTGATAAGCAGCACTCAGGCGGCAGGCTACGCGGACTTTATCAAAATCGTAAATGAGCGCTGGGGCGGCTTGCAGATTGACGTAGCGCATGTTCAAGTGCAAGGCGAGGCGGCGGCTGATCAGATTGTTGCGGCAATTAATCGTTTTAACGAGAGTCAAACGCCGCCCGAGGTGCTGGTGATCATTCGCGGCGGCGGCAGTGCTGATGATTTGAATACGTTTAACGATGAATTATTGGTTAGAGCGATTGCTGCCAGCCGCGTGCCGACATTGGTCGGCATTGGGCACGAAGTCGATATGACACTGGCGGACTTGGCTGCCGATGTACGGGCTTCTACGCCGAGCAACGCGGCGCAAATTATTGTGCCAGACCGGCGAGAGCTGGTGCAAGAAATAAAAGCGCTGGTTGACGGCATGGCCTACCGGACGGAGTCAGCGATTAGCGATTTAGGCAGTGAAATTGACAGCTTGCGGCAGCGCGCGTTGCTACATCTAGATAGCAGAACTGACGTCTTAACGAGCGAGATCAAGCAATTCCAGCGGATTTTGGCGGCGTACAATCTGCAGTTGGCGCTGGCGCGTGGTTACGCGATTGTGCGCGGTTCGACTAAAATAGGCGAAATTATTAGTATCGAGGAAGAAAAAATAATTATCAAAGCGGAGGTTAAAAATGTCAAGCAAAAATGAAAAAACTATCAACCAAAAAATCGAAGAGCTGCGCCAGATGGTGGCGTGGTTTGAAAGCGATGATTTCGACATCGAGCAGGCAATTGAGCGCTACCAGGCAGCCGAGAAACTAGCTAGCGATATCGAAAAAGATTTGAACGGCTTGCGCAATAAAATTACCGTCCTCAAGGAAAAATTCGCGTGATTTTCGCCGCCATTGCTGCCGTGGTACTGCTGTTTGGCTTTGTGGCTTTCACGGGCGCGCCGTATGTACCGTCGCGGCGCCGCGACTTGCAAAAGGCTTTTGACGAGCTATATCAGCTCAAAAAAACCGATGTGCTGGTGGATATTGGCTCGGGCGACGGCGTGGTGTTGCGCGAAGCGAGCCGCCGCGGCGCGCGGGCGATTGGTTACGAACTGCAACCGCTGCTAGTACTGATTTCACGTTGGTTATCGCGGCATGACGAGAAAGTGTCGGTGCGGCTAGCTAATTTTTGGCGTACGCCGCTGCCAGACGAGACGACAGTCGTTTACCTTTTTGGTGACGGTCGTGATATCGCCAAGATGGTTCAATATTTACAGTATGAAACTAACCGCCTTGGACGTGATATTTGGCTACTGAGCTATGGTTTCGAGGTGGCTGGGCTTACTTTGTATAAGACCGCGGGTGCGCATAATCTCTATTTGCTGCAGCCGCAAAGTTAAACCTTTGCATATTTAGCCTCGACAAAGTATAATCGTAAGCATGAAGAGTAGGCATCATACAGAAAAAGGCGCTATCACTGGCAGTATTGTCGCTATTGCGGTATTGGTAGTGTTGGTGCTGGGGTTTGGCGGTTTTAGTATTTGGTCATATATGCAATATCTCGACCAAAAAGAAAACGTCGACGAGAAAATCGAGGCAGCTAAAGCTCAGGCTGTCAAAGAGAATAGCGAGAAGCTAGAGAGCGACTTCGAAAAGCGCGAGAAAGAGCCGAATCGGCAGTTTAACGGGCCGTCGGATTATGGTGCCTTGACGTTTGAGTATCCCAAGACTTGGAGCGCTTATCAGGCAACCGATATCAGCAAAGGCGGCGGCGTGACTTATGAAGCCTATTTGAACCCAGTGACAATCCCGCCAATTACCAGAGAATCGAAGATTGCCCTGAGGATAACGATTGAGCAAAAGACTTATGACAAATCTGTGTCTACTTACGATCCGTTAATTAAAAGAGGCGACTTGAAGTCGAGCGTTTACAACGATGGTAAGCATACAGGCACCAAGCTGGTCGGTAATTTCGACAAGGACACTTACGGTACGGCAGTACTGTTGAAGATGCGCGATCGTACACTGACGATGCGTACTGACGGCGATGTTTTCACCGCTGACTACGAGAAGCTGCTGAAGACTCTCAAATTCAACGAATAAGCGTCTTGCTTGTGCTAGAACAGCCTGTTGCAGCATGCTAAACTAGATGTATGCAGGAGGGTAAGGCGCAGGCTGGTTTGTGGGCAGATTCACCGTCGTTTGTGGTAGCGGCGCATGAGCTGAAAGCGCCGCTTGCTCTGATTCGCCAGTTGGCGATTGAGCTAGAAGCAGGGGAGTATACGGCGCTTGAGCGAGCTGTCTTGGCGCAGCGAATTACACTGACGGCCGAAAGGGCGCTGCGCTTGACGACAGATTTAACTAAAGCTCGTCGCCTAGAAAACGCCTTATTTACGCTAGAGGCGATTGATGCGGCTGGTCTTTGCAACGAAGTGGTGAGCGAACTTCAACCGCTGTATCGCGCTCATAATAAATCTCTAAAAACCCAGGTAAAATCTCGTCAGCGGCTAATGGTGGCAAATCGTGATTTATTGCGGCGAATCGTTGCTAACTTTGCTGATAACGCACTACACTATAGCGCTGATGATTCGTCGGTCGCGATCTCGGTGCGGGCTACCGACAGTAATCAGCGGGTACGGATCGGGGTACGTGATTTTGGACCGGCAATTCCAGCGCGAGCTTGGCAGGCGTTGCGCCAAGGGTTGCGCGAGCCGCTGCCGCTGCATAATCGTCCAGGTAGCAGCGGGCTGGGCATGTTTATTGCTAATGAGTTTGCCTTAGCGATTGGCGCACAAATTGGCGTTATCCGCCACCGCGATGGCGCAACTTTTTATGTTGATGTACCAGCGTCGACACAGCTGAGGCTATTATGACGCGCGTGCTAGTAATTGATGATGACGAGTGGCTAGCGAAACTGTTTGCGCGGCGTCTCGAGCACAACGATATGGTAGTACAGAGCGCCTCAAATGCTATAGAGGCGCTTGATTTGATAGATAGTTTTCGACCCGCGGCGATTATTCTTGATTTATTCATGCCGGGCCCGAATGGTTTAGTGCTGCTGCACGAGTTGCAATCGCATGACGACTTAGGCCGCATTCCTGTTGTCGTGTGTACAACAAGTGCAAATGACATCACTCTCGAGCAGTTGCGGCCGTACGGCGTGCGATTATTATTAGATAAAGTATCAATGCATCCAGATGATATTGCCAAAGCGGTGCGAGAGGTGGCAGTATGACTGCTATTGAACGTACTAAAGCGATAGTACTGCGCCGGACGAATTACGGCGAGGCAGATCGAATTTTGACATTACTAACACCGCTTGGGCAACGCAGTGCTATAGCGCGCGGCGTACGGCGCGAGAAAAGCCGCTTGGCGGGCGGTATCGAGCTGTTTGCGGTTAGCGATGTAGTGTTACGTCGCGGTAAAGGTAGCCTGTATACGATTACGCAAGCGCGGCTTGATTGCTTTTACCGCCAGATTTTGCAGGATTATGACCGCTTGCAATTTGGTTATGAATGTATCAAACTGGTTGAACGCGCCAGTCGCGACGTCGATATCCCAGAATGGTTTGAAGTGCTGAGCGAGACGCTGGCAGGCTTGAGCGATGCAGTTTCTTTGCAGTTGGTGCAAGTATGGTTTTATTTGCGCTACGCCGAGCTAACCGGCTATGAGCTGAGTTTAGTGAACGATGTTACTGGCCAGCCGCTTGATCGCCAAAAGCGCTACATGTACGATTCGATTGAACGAGGCTTGCGACTGAGCGAACAAGGAGAGCTTACTGCTGATCATATTAAGTTTTTGCGCTTAGCAGCGAATAAATCGTTGCGTCTGGTGGCGCAAATTGGCGGGGTTGAGCAGATACTGCCAGGCTGCTGGTTATTGGCTCGCCAACATGCTGGAGTTTAGCCGTTGAATTGGTCGCTTTATAGCGAAACTGCTGAAAACCAAAGCGTGTTATACTAAAACGTAAAGAGTTAAATACTCGCGCTCACCAACGTAGAGAGGAGAAAGGAGACTTCTTGTGAGTCAAGCAAAAATGGAAGCAATTATTAGCCTGTGTAAGCGCCGCGGCTTTATTTATCAGGGGTCGGATGTATATGGCGGTCTTTCGGGGACGTGGGATTACGGCCCGCTGGGTGTGCAGCTGAAGCGTAATATCATGAATTTGTGGTGGCGCCGGTTTGTTGACGAGCGCGACGATATCTATGGCGTTGATGCGGCGATTTTGATGAATCAGAAAGTCTGGCAGGCGAGTGGGCATGTGGATACTTTCGTCGATCCGCTGTGTGAAGACACGGTTAATCACCGCCGTTTTCGCACCGATCATATTCTCAAAGACAACGGCGTTGACGCTGATGGTATGACCATGGAGCAGATGGATGCGGTGATTGCGGAAAAAGGCATCACCAGCCCGGATGGCAACCCGCTGAGCGAGTCGCGGACGTTTAATATGATGTTTGAGACACAGATTGGCGCGGCGGCGGATGTTGCACGTCAGTCAATGCTTTTTGAGGGTGAAAATCTTGCGAAAAAAGTTGACTTCTCCACCGATGTGATCGATTTGGAAAATAAGACTGCCACACAGGGAGCGCTCCTTCGTGAGTATATGGATTATGTCAAAAATGATATATACGGCTATCTTGTTGAGCAAGAGAGGAATACTGTGTATCTCCGCCCCGAAACAGCCCAAGGTATCTTCACCAATTTCAAAAACGTCGTCGATAGTTTCTACCCGAACCTGCCGTTTGGTATCGCTCAGCAGGGCAAGGCGTTTCGTAATGAAATTGCGCCGCGCGACTTCGTATTCCGCTCTCGGGAGTTTGAGCAGATGGAGATTGAATATTTTGTCAATCCTGAACATTGGCAGGAGGCGTTTGATGAACTGCTGGCGGCGACACATGCGTTTTTGGCAGAGCTGGGTCTTAAACAAGAGCACATCCACGAGCTGGACGTACCAGCGGAGGATCGGGCGCACTATAGCAAAAAGACGATCGACATCGAATACGATTATCCAATTGGTTGTGAGGAGTTGATGGGTATCGCCTACCGCACTGATTTTGACCTGATGAACATTCAGCGGGTCAGTGGCAAGAGTATGGAATACACCGTCAAGGGGACGAACACAAAATTTGTGCCGCACGTCATTGAGCCGAGTTTTGGTGTGGAGAGGGCGCTGATGGCGGTACTGTCGGGCGCGTACCGTGAGGATGAGCAAAACGGTGAAAAGCGGGTGTATTTGGCGTTGCCAGAACATTTGGCGCCGGTCAGATTTGCCGTCTCACCACTGCTGAAAAATAAGCCAGAATTGGTGGAAAAAGCCCGTGAAGTCTACGCCCAGCTCGCCAAAGCTAACCCCGGTCGGGTGATGTGGGATGACAACGGCAACATCGGCAAACGCTACCGCCGCCAGGACGAAATCGGCACCCCGCACTGCGTGGTCATCGACTTCCAGACGCTGGAGGACGGCACCGTCACCGTGCGCGAGCGGGATACGACGGGGCAGAGGCGGGTGAAGGTTGAGGAGCTGTAGATACTAGACATGAAAAAGTAAATTGGTTTTGAGGAGTGAAAATATTGATAGAAAGTAGACCTGAGTTTGATAAAATTACATCGTTTGATGAGTTTAATAAATACTATTGGTATCGTGAAGAAATTTCACAGATATGCAAGTCATTAGGATTAGAATATAAAGGTACAAAACAGGAACTCAATTATATTATTGAGCAATACTTTAAGGGTAATTTGATTAAAAAGTCATCAATAAAAAATGAAAAGAAGCAAGTTGAAAATATTACGTTAGATACGCTATTGCTTGAATGTGGTTTTTCTTTTAACGCAAAATTCAGAGAATATTTTTCTGCTTTAACGGGTATCTCACCATTTAAATTTACTGCTGATATGGCTACTGCTTGGAGAAAAGTAAAGAGAGAAAATGATTTGAGTTTTACCATTCAAGATATGCTAAAAGTTTATTATGGAGAGTCAGATTATGCCAAGTATGATAATTCGGTTTGTCAATGGAATCAATTTTTAAAGG
>CAUSWA010000003.1:0-53576 GCA_963535445.1 uncultured Candidatus Saccharibacteria bacterium
ATGTGTTTGTCGAGAAAAAGCGACGCTTTGCTGGCGAAGTGTGGTGGGATTTTGCGCTGGAATGCTTACAGAGCGAAGCCGAGTTCACGGCTCGTTACGGCGTGATTTCTTTGATGACTAATTTCCTGGATGAATCGCACATCAATCAAGTTTTCGCAGCGCTGCGAAACGTTAAACACGATGGCTATTACGTCAAAATGGCATTGGCCTGGCTGTACGCTACAGCGGCAGTACACTTTTTTGAGCTGACGCTGGCTGAGTTGGAAAACGAATATGTCGACGCCTGGACGCGCAACAAAGCTTACCAAAAAATGCGCGAATCGCGGCGCTTTACGCCCGAGCAGCAAGCGGTTATTTCAAAAAGGAGAGGACGCAAACTTGAGTAAAAAACAGACGACAACAGCAAAACGTATTCTAATCTACGGCGATTCAAACGTCTGGGGCGCTAACTTTGCTAGCAAACGTATCCGCTACAGTGATCGTTGGGTTAACCGCCTCGACCGAGCTCTGCGCGGTAGAGCACAGGTCACTGCCGACGGCGTCCGCGGCAGAGTTGCTGGCGATTTCCGCACCGATAAGCCGCACAAGAATGGCTTGTCGACGTTTACGGCGGCTCTACAAAAGGCCGATAACTTCGACTTAATCATTATCGCCCTCGGCACTAACGATCTGCAACAGCGTTTCGCGCGAACACCTGAGGAAATAGTTCGTGACTTATTAGAATATCGCAATCTCGCTGGCAAGACTCCAATTATCTACATTTTGCCGCCGTGTTTTGACACTAGCGACAATTCGGGGTATGAGTTTACCGACGCGTCCGAACAGCTTCGCCAAAAACTGCTGCAGCGCAAAAAAGAACTTGGCAATTACATTGAGCTGCCTAAATTACCGCTATCAGACGGCTTGCATTTTTCACCATTAGGACACTATCAAGTTTTCAAGATAGTTAGGGAAGTGCTAAAATCGTATATATAAGCTAATCTGCGCCAACAAGATTTTGGCGGCTAAAGAGGGGACGATGAAATGAATAAGCCAATCATATCGATAGACGACATCAAGCAAGCGCTCGAATTCCGCTACGCCACCAAAGCTTTCGACTCTAGCAAGAAAATCTCGCAAGAGAACATCGAACTGCTCCTAGAAGCCGCCCGCCTAGCGCCAAGTTCGTACGGTTTTGAGCCGTGGAATATTATCGTCGTGCAGGAAGACGAACAGCTACGCGCCGATATCAAACGCTGCGCAGGCGCCAACGCTGCTCGTTTTGACGCCAGCCACATCTTGATATTTACTGCCAAAACCAGCGAAGGCTTGTTGCAAAAAGGCGGACATATCGACCATATGCTACACGATATCAAGAAGCAAAGTTCCATCAAGGCCGCCGGCTTCAAGACTTTTTGGCGATATTGGGCTAAAAAGGATTTTGAGATACTCAATCAACCAGCAATGATTCATCAGTGGGCGGCGCGGCAAGCTTACATTGCACTAGGCTTTGTGCTGCTGGCCGCCGCTGGGCGCAGGATTGACTCGTGCCCGATTGAAGGCTTTTCGATTAGCAAGCTCAGCCAGGTCTTGTCACAGCACCAGCTAATAGACCCAGAGCTAGAAAAGCCGGTAGTAATGTTAGCGCTAGGTTACCGTAGCCAGCGCGAGGTGCCAGCCAAAACTCGCCGCCAGCTCGACGAAATTGTGCGTTGGCGATAATGTCGCGCTTCCTTTTTCAGGTATTATTAAACCAACGACGGGCGGACTTATGCCAGCTGGTCCCGCTAGCTTAATATTTGCTAAAATAACATACATGGAAGACGCGCGGAATGTAATTGATAAATTCAAAGGCCGGAGCGAGACAGAGATTGTGAAAGAGTTGGACGCTGCGGATCATGGCTTAGTGATTGCGCTGGAGAATACCGAGCGGGATTTTAACATGGGGACGATCGTCCGCAGTGCCAATGCGTTTGGCGTGCGGCAGATTTATGTGATTGGCAGGCGGCAGTGGAACAAGCGCGGCGCCATGATGACGGATAAATATTTACACGTGCATTATGTCGGTTCGACGGCGGAATTTATCGAGTTAATGCGGGCTGAGGACAGAGCAATCATTGCGATTGACAATATCCCGGGTAGCGTCAATATGTCAGAGACGACCTTGCCAAAGCGGGCGGTGTTGGTGTTTGGTCAAGAGGGCCCAGGAGTTTCCGAGGAAATGGCGCAGGCGGCAGATAAAATTATTGCCATTGAACAGTTCGGCTCGACCCGCTCCATCAATGTCGGCGCAGCAGCCACCGTGGCGATGTATTGCTGGTTGCAGCAGTATGTTTTGAGATGAGCGGCACAATATCCAAGCCGCGCTAAAACAACTCTTTCTGCAAATTTACGCTAGAAAATTATGCGTCAGCGATAATAACATATCTAGCTTGAAATTGCTGCACCAATCTGTTATACTTGATTACTGAAGTTTTATAACAACATTAAAGGGAAGTTATGGCAAAGAAGAATAATACTAAGCGCAAGACTATTGCACTCGTCAGCCAATTAAGCAACCACCGCACTTATGTTACGAGCAAAAACACGGCAAATACGCCAAATAAAATAACTCTGAGTAAATACGACCCAAAACTGCGCAAGCATGTCAAATACGTCGAGAATACCAAAAAATCACTCGGCCGTAACGAAGTTAAACCGCGCAAAGGCTAAAATAGCAGCCTTTCTAGGCAAGCCAGCGGCCCTCTAGCGAGGGCTGTTTTGCTGTACGGCGGTATCAATTACCTCGGCTAGCCACAATGCGTTCGAGACTAGTTTTTCGATTTGCGCCTCGGTTGGACGCTCGTTTTCAGTATATAAATACACGGTATTGCGCTCGATTTCTATATTAATCTTGTCGAAATGCGAAACTATCACTTCGGCAGCCTGCGGCGATATAATTGACTCAATCTCTATGGCCCGAGTAGCAGCACCATAAATATTATATTTATTAAGAAAAGCCTGCAGGTAGCGCGCCGTAGCCCCCAAAATTAGCGGCTGTAGAGTACTGTACGACGCTTGATAAATCGGATCTGTCCGTTTCATGCCAATATAAATGTGCGGCAGCGGACGTTCAGTGTGTAAATCGACGGTAGTGATTAGCCAATGGCAGCATTGATCCTTGTACTTATGCGACTGGCCTTGGCGGACGCGAATAGTGTCGCGCCGCTGCAGAACTGTCGTATCGTAACCGCGAATTGTACCTATGCAAAGATAATCATCGATATGCGTGTGCGAAACCGTATGGCCGCGCACCAAGCGATGGTCGTCATCATGCTGATTAGCGTAACCAAAATATACCAAGCCGGCGCGATCTGCGAAGCGGCGCATTGCTTGGCGCGTAGCGCGAGTCTTAGCAATATGCCGCGGCGTAAGCCGGCGAAGAGCTCTAGATGCTTTCAATTTTGTTCTCGAACTGACTCCCACCCTGTTATCCTCATCTTTTTATTGTGTCAAGAATCGTCGATATAAATTCAGCCTGACTCCAGCAAAGCGGCGCTACCGAGCATTCGCGCCTCGAAACCGGATCAATTTGCTCAGATAAAACGCCAGTCGGCCAAGCTTGGCTAGCCACCCACGAAATTATCCGCTGCGCCGAATTTTCGTCGCCACACTCCAAATAATACTGAGCTAGCCACAACGAAACGATAAACCACCAGTTACTCGGAGCATCTGGAGCGCTGCGGTAATAGGCGTCATCCTCGTAGCGCGGCAGGCCTGGCGCTTCCAGCTTGAAATGAAAGCGGTCGAGAGCTGTTTGTACGGCTCGATGCAAATCTTCTTGATTATCGTATAGGCCATAAATAAAAGCACCATAAACAGCCGACATATCAAGCGTATCATCGGGCGTGTAAGTGCCGTTTTTGTTGCGGCGCAAACCTTTGCGGAAAGCTTTCTGATGAGGATCGTACAAGCGTTTTTGCGCGGACTGTTTGATGTCCTCGGCGACCGTCCGCCAAGCGACAGCTCCGACTTCGTCTCGACGCTGATCAGCCAAATTAGCCGCCGCGAACAGTGCTGCTTGAACGATCGCTGTCGTGTACGTCGTCACCATGAAATGCTCTTCCCAGAGATCATAACTTGGTTTTGGCAAGTGCGTCCGATTATCAACATAGCTGGCCAGAAAATTCGCCATCGGTACTACCATCGACGTATAGAACCGCTGCAGCAGCGTGTCGTCGCCAGTCTTATTATAAAATTGACAGAATAAGAACAGCACCGAAGCCGTCTCGTCCTCTTGAATTGGCGCCGAGACAGTGCCATCTGGATGTACGTACGAATGCCAGCTACTACCTAAAGCCCCATCAGCGCGGTATTTATGCGATAGATAACCTTTCGGACTCAACGCCCGGCGGCAAAAATCAAAGAAATTGTAAGCTTCCTCGGTATAGCCCATACGAATTAGCGGCCAGAGAACGTACACGCTATCACGCGGCCAACAGTACGCGTAAGCATCGCGCTGATAATTAAGCGCCTCACCATCACCGCTAGCAATAACGGCACCGCGCTTATCAATATGCGCCTTGAGGAGCATCGTACTATTGATAAACGCCTGGCGATATTCTGGCTTGATGCGCTGCGCCACTTTCTTCGCCGGACGCAGCCACAGCCGCCACCATTTAGCAGTAGCTTCAAAGCGCTTATGGATCGTCTGCGAAATAATATTTTTGTGTATGTAAAGCACTTCGCGCAGGGAAGTACCAGCAGCTAACCAATAATTGACTCGCGCCGAACCGTGGCCGGCTAATTCTAATTTGAAGCGGATCGTCGAGTCGACGCGGCCATGCTCGGCAGTCGAATTCGATAGCTCGCCGTCGTCAGCATCGCGATAAGTACCTTCGCGACCCTCGCGGCCAAATACGCCAACTGCATATTGGTCAAAGAACTCGCCGCCGTCAACCTGGCCCGACGCCGCAAAAACTCGGCGTCCACGGTAATGAATGACAGCGTTATCGTCTGGCAACACTTGAACGGTATCAGTACTGCTACCAGAATCACCGATAATGAAAGCTTGATGCATAAATAACCGAACATCGCGCGTCTCAGGCCGCAAATTAACCACATGAATCGTCCGCAGAAGCACGTTAAAATCTGTATCAACCGCGTCATCGAACTCTAACATAATGCCAATTTGCTCATTCACAGCCACGATATGGCCGATCAGCGCCTCGTGGTGATAGCTAAATTTGAATGACCAGCCATCGTCGCTCAGCCACGATACGCGGCCATCCGCCCAAACACCGACACGATGCCGAGTATTGCCGCCAATTGTATGGTTTTCTAAACCGACGTAAGGGAAATAAACATCGCTAACCTCGCCATAACGGCTCAGTCCAACTTGCAGCTCGTTATTGCTAAGAATTATCGGTCGCGCCATCAATACCCCGCAATATTATGTTCATGCAATCGGTAGCGCACATCGCGCAGCGCATTCATGAAATACAAGAACGCGTCGTACGGCGAATCATACGGACTAAAATACGCATGCACGTCGCCGTCATTAAAGTACTTAGTACACATGTAGTACGGATGGTCGCTGGTCGTCAACTGCCGCCAGTCAGCTATCAAGCCAAGATCGCCCGAACCAAGCACATCCTTTTCCATGGCGTATAAGTCGCGCATTGATTCGTGCTGCATACTATTGCCTAGCCACGCTGACAAGTCGCGCTCGGTATCAGCCCAAGTAGTCGTCTGCGGGCAGTCAATCTCGTCGTGCGCTTCTAGCTCTTGGCAGGCACCGCTAATCGTGTAAAAAGTATGGTTGTAACGCCCCAGCCAACGCTCAACAAAATCAGCGAAGAACTCGAAAATACCTGTGTCCGCCCAAATATTTTCACCAAAAGTCTCGAAATCCATAAACAAGTTAATTATTTCGCCGTCGTGGCCCATGCTTGCGTCAACCCAATCGACATAGGTCGGGGAAGTCAGCGGATACGATTCCCAGTCGCGATTGCTAAAGCGAAAAGCGATATCATCGCTCAAACGGTAATTTTTCAACAATAATTTGACATTTTTCGTACCAGCTGGTCGATACATATAATTAGCATTGCGCCAACCGAGAACTTTATCCCAGCCTTCAGCAATAATACCTTTGTAACCTTGCTGGTCAGCCCATTCGGCTAGCTCGTTATTGTAACTCAGCTCGGTGTTGCGGAAAGCGGTGATTTCGACGCCAAACAAGTCGCGAATCTTCTGGCGATGAATATCAACTTGCCGCTGAAATTCGTCGCGGCTATAGAAAAACGCCAAGCTATGATAATATGTCTCGCCGACTATCTCGACGCGGCCAGTTGCGATAATATCGCGCAGCAAATCAATTACGTCTGGCGCCCAGCGTTCAGCCTGGTCCAGCAATGTACCAGTCACCGATAGCGACACGCAAAAATCTGGATACACAGCCAGTAATTTGCGCAGTAATGCCAGCATCGGCCGGTACGATTTATCGGCAACTTTCTCAAAAATAAAGCGGTTGCTGCGATATTTATCATCAAAATTATCGAAATAATCATGCCGATCCGCGATATCAAACACCGAATATTCGCGAACCCGCCACGGCTGATGCATGTGCAGATACAAAACCACTCCGCGTTTTTTGCTCATCATTTGGCTCCTTTCTGAGTGCGGCTATAAATTGATAAGCACTTGCTAGCGACGTCGTCCCAGCTGATACGAGCATATTCCGATTTGATACCGCGCTTCATATCGTTTAGCAATTGCGGCGACTTAGCTAAGGCCACTAGCTGATCAGCCAACTTATGCGTATCCCAAAAATCATAACGAAAAACTGTATCGAGAACTTCGCCAACACCAGACTGATTAGTCACGATTAGCGCTGTATCATAATGTGCCGCCTCTAGTGCGGCCAAGCCAAACGGCTCGCTAACCGAGCTCATCACGAAGACGTCCGACACGCGATAAGCGTCGCGCCACTGCTTGCCGCGGACAAAACCTGTGAAATATACTTTATCAGCAACCCCATGGTCAGCAGCAATCCGAATCAGCTCGTCGCGCTGCTCGCCGTCGCCAGCTAGCAAAAAGGCAAAGTGGTCGTGCTGCTGGCAAGCCTTGGCAAAACCGCGCATCAGCTGCACTAGGCCCTTCTGCGCCGTAAAGCGCGTCACTGTCGACACCACCGTATAGCCTTCATCCTTAAGCAATTCTAAATACTTGTAAGTCCGCCGGTCATAGTCGTAGTTAATCAGCGAGCTAGCATCGATTGCGTTGTGTACGACCTCAATTTTGTCAGCTGGAATATGGTATTTATGAACGATAATTCCCTTAGTAATATTGCTAACAGCAATGATTCGGTCGGCCATCATCAAACCATTATACTCAATCTCGTGAATAACAGGATTGCCAAACTCGCTGGCGCCAGCGCGGTCAAATTCCGTAGCGTGAACATGAACGATTAGCGGCGCGTCGGTTAATTGTTTGGCACGCATGCCAGCTTCCATCGTTAGCCAATCATGAACATGGATAGCATCCGGCTTATCAATCCGATCGACTAGCTGCTCGACATAGCCGACATATTGCTTTTGCACGCCCCGCATGGTCGTCAAATCGCCAGCCGGGACGTCATCGAGATTACGTGCCGTCACTGCGCCGCCGCCATAAGAATTCAACGTCTTATCGCCATGAAATGGCGGCAGCTCGGTCGCCGAGTAAATATTCAAGAAATCAATATCATCGTACTTTGCAGTGTAGGGGAGCACGAAATCAATTGACGCGCCCCGCTGAGCAAGCGCCTTAGACAAGTGATAACACGCGACACCGAGACCTCCGCTGTTGTGCGGCGGGAGTTCCCACCCTAACATTAATATCTTCATAAAAATTCTACTCGGTCATGCCGTAGCCTAACCATTCCCTTATGTTGTTCATTTAACAGTATAGCGCTTTTTTGCTTATGATTGCAACAAAAATAAGCATTTTGTGAAATTTTGTGAAAAATTATCGTGAAAACATATAGATTTTTTACAGCAAACGGTGCATGATAGTAAGCATGGATAGCGCAATATCAACTTCGGTAATTAACGATCTAAAGAGCCTGCTGGTATCGCCGAATGCTTTTCGCTCGCTGCTAGTGCTAGTTTTGTCGATGATTGCTGCTTATTGGTTGAGTAAGTTTCTAGCGCGCGGCTTGATTTTCATAGCACAACGTATCGGCCGCCGCAGCGACAATGAATCAGACGAAGCGCGCGTCACTCGGTTGCGGCAAACCGAAACATACCTGAGCGTGTCTATTGCCATCATTCGCACACTAGTGGTAGTATCGGTTGGTTATATCGCTTGGCGAATCCTCAGCCCAACCGCCGCTAACTCTAGCACCTCCGGCGGGCTAGCCGCTATTGGTGCTGGTGCTATGTTTGCTTTGGTGGCCGGACAAACTATCGGTATCGTATTGCGCGACCTGACCGCTAGCGCGATTATGATTTCAGAAAACTGGTACAAGATAGGCGATTTCGTCAAGCTCGATCCATTTACGGACTTGAGCGGCGTTGTCGAGCGCTTCACGCTGACCTCGACGCGTATTCGCGCTCTCAATGGCGAAGTCATCACCGTTCACAACCAAAACATCACTGGCGCCCGCGTCACGCCGCATGGCGTACGCACGATCGCTGTTGATATTTTCGTTCGCGACAAGCGAGCCGGCGTCGCTGCTATCCGCCGAATTATCGCCGCCATTCCAAAAGGCACGATGATGCTAGCGCACCCATTGCGAATTACCAATATCGATAAATGGGGCGACGAGCGCTGGCGTATTACTGTCACCGGTCAAACTCCGCCGGGGCGCGAATGGTTAATTGATAAATTTTTCGTGGAAGCTGTCTCTAGCCTCGATGACGACAAAGAAAAATCCGAACGCTTACTGTCGCTGCCGCCGATTCCGCATACTGCTGATGAAACCGCTAATCGCCGCTTCAAGCGCGCCGTTCGCGTCAAAAAAGATCAACCTAAAGATATCGCCATTGATGATATCTAAAAAGCATTTCGCTATGCTATAATAGGAAAGCGTAAAGGGGCATAGTACAACGGCTAGTATAACGGTCTCCAAAACCGTAGATTGAGGTTCGATTCCTCATGCCCCTGCCACAAACCACATAAGTGCATAATTGCAGTTTTAAGTTCCATTACCTATAATAATTTTATGAATCCTAGTTCTATCTCTCATCCGCACGCTATCATGATGGTTGGCTTGCCAGGCAGCGGCAAGACTTTTTTTGCGCAGCAATTTTCTGAGATGTTTAATGCGCCGTTTGTTGATTCGCAGTTTATCAGCGAGCACAGCCTAGATAGCAATGCCAGCGAGGAGGTCTGCCAGCGGTTTTTGGCCGAGATAGCACGCACCAAGCAAACTTTTATTTATGAAGACGGCAATTTAAGCCGCGTCCGCCGCGCTGAGTTTGCACGCTGGGCCAAGGGACATGGTTATAAGCCGCTTATTATTTGGGTACAGACCGATGAAGCAACTTGCCGGCGCCGCATTCAAAAAGGCCACTCGCTAGATACTATAAACTTTGATGCCGCCGTCAAGAGTTTCACCGAACCAAACGCCATCGAGAAACCAGTCGTTATCAGCGGCAAACACACATACAAAACTCAAGCGCGTACTGTATTAGCTCGTCTCGGCGATAGTAATCGTCCTAGCCGGCCAATGACTAGCTTAGCCAGGCAGCGCCCCGAGGTTCGCCGCCGCGGCATCAGTATCCAATAATATGCCTGCCAAATTTCAAACTATCGACGATCCGGAGTTCGGCGAGATTGCTATCATGCGCCGCACTACCCGCTATACTCGCATCAAGCTCGGCACCGACGGGCGCTTCGTCGTTACTAGCGGTCGGCTAGTACCGCTGGCGTTTATTCGCTCGTTTATTGAACAGTCGCGCGAAGACTTGCGCAAAATAGCCAAAGATTCGTCCATCGCCCAGCCGTATCGCGACGGGCAGCTCATCGGCAAAACCCATCAATTAGCTATCGTGCCAACACGGATGGTCAAACGGCCGGAAATTCGCACTATGCGCAGCAAGCTGCTAGTCAAGCTGCCGCCCGAATTTTCACTCGACAATCAGGAACTTCAACAGCAAATCCGCGACGAAGCAATCAAAGTTCTGCGCCGCGATGCCAAAAAATACCTACCGCCGCTGCTAGAAAAATTAGCTGGCGCCCATGGTTTCGCTTACCAGCGCGTTCGCTTTAGCCACGCCGGTAGCCGATGGGGCAGCTGCAGCTCCAACGGAACGATTAGCCTCAACATTGCTTTGATGAAGCTACCCGATGAATTGATCCGATATGTATTGATCCACGAGCTCTGCCACACCCGCCATATGAATCACTCCGCAGCCTTTTGGCGCGAAGTTGAACGCTACGACCCGCGCTACCGCCTCCACCGGCAGCAGCTCAAGCGCCAAACTCCAATCGTCTAAGTCTTTTCATAAATTGCCTTTGCGGTTATACTAATAATAGCTATGGGTGGCCAAGTCAAAGATTATATAAACATCGATCCGTCAACGCATCGCATGAAGATTATTCGCTGGATAGCGCTTTTGATTCCGCTGCTATTAGTGGCGTACAGCGTCTTCATGCAATTCTCGCCGCTCGGCAAGCCGACAGCAGTGAATATGTATGCTTTTTACGTGGTTAATATCTGTTGGGTCATCATCGGCTTTTGGCAATTTTTCACGGTGCGGCAGCATACTGGCTACATTATCGGACTCATTAGTTATCATATTCTAGCGTTAGTTTATGTGCTGACAGTTTCTGGTTTTGATATGCCGCTAATTTATACATGGTCGGCGCTATTGCTAGCCAGCTCTGTTTACCTGGGCCAGTCAGGCATTAATATTAGTATTGCAACATTGTTTGCGGCTGCCTCGGGCAGTGTCATTATTCATGCTAGCGACGACAAACAAGTTGTGTCTATCGTCATCCATTTTCTGGGTACGCTCATCATCAGTTACATGGTCAAGATGGTCATTTCAGCCCAGGCGATTGATCAAGCCGAACTCTTGCGCAGCCAAACCGCCGAGCGTCTGCAGCGCGATCGCATCGTTACTATCGTCAACAACCTCTCTGACGCTATTATTAGCACCGATAGAAACGGTATCATTTCGCTATACAACGCCTCGGCGCTAAACCTATTTGATACTAATACCGATCTCGCTGGCAAATGTATTGACGATTTTATTTCGATCGTCGATAATAATAAAGAGCCATTCAAGTTCGCTGACAAGCTGCATTCCGCCAAAACTACGCAATTCCGCGATGATCTAACTGCCAAAATATCCAATGAAAGCATTCGCCTCGGCGCAACATACTCGCCAATTCGCAGCACCAACAGCGTTAGCGACGATGGCTATGTAATCATCTTGCGCGATATCACCAAGCAAAAATCTCTCGACGACGAGCGCGACGAGTTTATTTCGGTTGTCAGCCACGAGCTGCGCACCCCGATAACTATTGCCGAAGGATCGCTGAGCAATGTCTCGCTGATGATTAAGCGTCCCGACATTCCAAAAGAAAGATTAATCAATGGCGTCAGCACTGCTCACGAACAAATTATATTTTTGGCGCGAATGGTCAACGATCTCTCGACCTTGAGCCGTGCTGAACGCGGTGTCGCTGACGAGCCGGAAAACATCGACGTCCAAGCGCTAATTGATGAACTATACGCCGAATATGCGCCGCAAGCCGCCGATAAATCACTAACCTTTGACATTGATATCGCGCCGCAAATCGGCCAAGTTAGCCAAAGCCGCCTCTACCTCAAAGAAATCCTGCAAAACTTCATCACCAACGCCATCCGCTACACCGAAAAGGGCGGTGTCACCGTCATCGTCAAGCCAGGCGAAAACGACACCATCAATTTTGCCGTCAAAGACACTGGCATCGGCATCAGCCGCAGCGACCAAGCACACTTATACCAAAAATTCTGGCGCAGCGAAGATTATCGTACCCGCGAAACTAGCGGTACCGGGCTTGGTCTTTACGTTGTCGCCAAACTAGCCCTCAAACTCAAAACCGAGATCAAACTCAAAAGCCGCCTCAATCATGGCTCGACTTTCAGCTTTTCATTGCCCGCCGTGAAAAAGAATAAGTCTTAACGCTTTAGAAAAGACGCGAAATCGCTTGCTATTTTCGCTCGGCAGTCGTATAATTAGCTTGACAGTCTGGGACATACCAGGCTATTTAATTTGGGAGGAAACACTATCGTGGCAAAATCCGCAAAAGGTAAATCAAAGCAAAAATCACAAAACCGCATCACTCGCATCACTGCCGGCGACAAAGCTGCAAAGCCAAAGAAGCCGAGCATCCTGGCGACCGCCAAAGAATTAGCTGGCCGCGCGCAAACCGAGAAATCTAACACCAAGACCGCTAGGCCATCTGGCGCCAAAACCAAAACAGCCAGCAAAACCAGCAAATCAAAAAACTCAAAAAGCCGCCGCAATCTGCTCAGCGCTATCGCTGGCTATTTCCGCGGCGCCTGGCAAGAGATCAAACAAGTCCGCTGGCCAGACCGCCGTTCGACCTGGGGTATGGTCGGCGCGCTGATCGTTTTCACCGCAGCGCTGTTTCTGGTCATTATCTTGCTGGATTATGGCTTCGCTTGGCTATTCAAACTAATCATGGGAACAAAGTAGAAAGGATCTTATGGCAAAATCAAATCGTTATGACAGCTCGCGGCAATGGTATGCCATCCATACTTACAGCGGCTACGAGGAAAAAGTCGCTGAAAGCATCCGCCAGCGCGCTCAAACTATCGACATGGCTGATAAAATTTTTGATGCCATTGTACCGAAAGAAAAGCAAGTTCAAATCAAAAATGGCAAGCGCAAAATCATCAACGCCATCATCTTTCAGGGTTACGTCTTGGTCGAGATGAAATTGACCGACGAAACTTGGTATATCGTCCGCAACACGCCAGGCGTTACCGGCTTTGTCGGCAGCGGCACCTCGCCAACTCCAGTTTCCGAAGCAGAAATTACTAAAATTAAAAAGCGTATGAACGTCGAAGATCCAAAGCACCAAATTGACTTTACAGAAGGAGAAGTAGTTAATATCATCGACGGGCCCTTCAAAGGTTTCGACGGCGCCGTTAGCGAGATTGACGCTGCCAAAGGCACTCTTAAAGTCATGGTCAGCATGTTCGGCCGCGACACGCCAGTTGAGCTTGACGCTTTGCAGGTCAAAAAAGTCTAGGCCGCCAAGCAAAATTCTTATCACAGCAAGAGAGTTGCCGCCCTGCAAAACCGTACAACTCGCAGAGCTTTAGCTTGCGTAATCTCGTAAAACACGCTATACTATAGCAGTTACGCACTAAATATCAGCTTCTCAATATATTTAGTAAAGGAAAATTATGGCAAAGAAAATTATTGGTAACTTGAAGTTACGTATTCCAGCTGGCCGGGCAACTGCGGGACCTCCGGTCGGTTCAACACTTGGCCAGTGGGGCTTGAATATGATGGACTTTATTAATCCATTCAACGAAGCCACCAAAGGCATGATGGGCAAAGATGTCATCGTGCACATTCAAGTCTACGAAGACCGCACTTTCACCTGGAACTGCTTGGGCCAGCCAGTCGACGACATGATTCGCAGTGCTATCGGTATCCAAAAGGGTAGCGGCAAGCCGCACGTCGATAAAGTTGGCAAAATCACTCGCGCCCAGCTCGAGGAAATCGCCAAAACCAAGATGGATCAGCTCAACGCTATTGATTTAGACGGCGCCGTCAAGGTAGTTGCTGGTACCGCTCGCAGCATGGGCGTAGAAGTTGTTGACTAAATAAATAGTTTACACACTCCGGCGCCTAGGATATAATAGGCTAAGTGTCGGGGTGTGGCGCAGCTTGGTAGCGCGCACCGTTCGGGACGGTGAGGTCGCTGGTTCAAATCCAGTCACCCCGACCATTGAGCCCGTACTCAAACCCGCGTCATGGTGAACCCGTGGCGCGGGTTTTTGTTTGCCTCATACTTGCTTTGCATCACTTAGCAATGCTATAGTTGGAGACGAGATGTATAATTCTTTTCGTTTCTTTGCTCACTCGCCGGAATGGAACACTATCCATCAAACTGGTTTTTTAGGCTGGCTGCTGACTCCAGTTAAGCAAGACCCGGCGGTTGTTCAAGAATTTCCCATATATATCCAGATCGGTCTTAAAGCGTCCGATATGTATCTCGACGTACCTGTCTGCGCAATAAATACCGTTTTGTTTCTTGTACTTTTTGGGCTGGGGTCCTACTTGATTTCATTCGGCATTAAGTCTCGCTCATGGCGCACGATGGGAATAATCCTCATTCTTGCTGGATTAGGATGGTATTTTGCGCTGCGCAACTACTATGCTATGTTTATCACCAAAGTTGTATATACGCTTGTCGCTTTAGCTTTTGCTGGCGGCGGTGTTGCTATAGGAAAATATAGACGCAACATCATTGATACTACTCAAGCTGAATGATATCGCACGACAATTCACGTACTTCAAAGTGCTTTACGCAGCGTCTCCTATCGGCTACTGATGTCAAACTTTACCCATTAGAGTCAATTGATATTACTCGACCATCGTCGCGTATTTAACTAATCAACTCGCAAAGATTTCTATACCGCTGGCGCTTAGTTGTGGTAGAATAGAATTATAAATTATGAAGGGTGAATTTTTGAATAAGCATAAGTTTAGCGTGCTTGTGATTACGCTAGCTTTTTCAGCGACATTAGGTCTAGCTACCTTCACTGGGCTAGATTATTACAAAACCGCTAAAGATATCAGAGCCAAAGAGCAGGAAACCGCCGACAAGCTCGCTGCCGCCCAGCAAAAAGTTTGGGTCGAAAAAGCTGCCCTCCGCAAGAAAGTCTTAAAAGACTACAACAGCACGATCATTGTTATTAACAAAAAGCACTGCTTCGAGCCAAAAACTTGGCAGCCGAATGATTTGGCGCCTATCGAAAAGGGGATATCCTTGCGCAAAGAGGCCGCTGCCCAATACAACGCCATGAAAGCCGCTGCAGCGCAAGCAAAAATGCCGTTAGCCTCGACTAGCGGCTACCGATCTTACAACGACCAAGTCGAAACTTATGACTATTGGGTCAAACATAGCAATCAGAAAGAAGCCGACTCGTCTAGCGCCCGACCAGGCTGCAGCGAACATCAAACTGGCTTAGCCGTCGACCTCAAGGCTGACAATTGTGTCCTGCAATGCTTCGCCACTACGCCAACATACAAGTGGCTGGCCGAGCACGCCGCCGAGTACGGTTTCATCCAGCGCTATCCTGACAACGCCAAAAATATCACCGGCTATGTCGTCGAATCTTGGCACTGGCGTTACGTCGGCCGCGAAACCGCTCAAGACATGAAAAAGCGTGAGATTAAAACTCTCGAAGAGTACTTCAATGTTACGGGCGGCGATTATTCAGATTAGTCTCGCACAAAATACGCAAGATACACTCTAGTCCTAATATATGCCGCGCCAAACCAAAGGCGCTTTCAGAAAAAGCAGTCTGCTAGCTGCCAATCTGAACAACCGAACCGCCGATTTTGCGCCGAAAATAATCGTCGTGGCTAACATACAAAATTGCGCCAGCGTAGCGCTCGAGCGCCGCTTCCAGCTCCTCAATTGAAGGCAAATCCAGGTGGTTGGTCGGCTCGTCCAGAATGAGCAATTGCGGCTCATTTGCTAGCATGCTAATGAGCTGAAACCGAGCTTTTTGCCCGCCGCTCAAGCTAGCCAAGGGCACCGCACCGTCGCTCTCAACAAAAAGGTAATCGTCCATCAGCTGGCGGATTTTGGTATCATTAATTTTCAGTCCGCGATCGAGATACATCTGCTCAATCGCTCGCGCCAGCGGCAAGTTCAGATAAGTCGCCGCTATCTCTTGTTCATAAATACCAACGCGAATATGCGGATCGAGATAGAGAGAACCAGCGTAAACGATTGGGGCAGATTGAGTAGTATCTTCAGTCAAAGCCCGATCTAACTGAGGCGGGACTTGAGCCGTTTTACGAAGCCGGCCAGAGGAAGCGGCGCTAGAAGACGCGTTTGCCATCAACGCTCGAATCAACGTCGTCTTGCCAGCACCATTGCGGCCGCGCAGTTCAATAGCTTCGCCTTCGCGCAAATCGATATTAACACCTTCAAACAAAATCCGCTCATCGAAACCTAGCGCCAAATCGCGAGCCTCGACAAGCTTGCGCTGCGAACGCATAGCGCCGTCTCGCATATTCAAACGAATATTGCGAGCTTTGAATTTTTGATAGCGGTCAGCTACTTTATAATCCAATTGCGCCACATTCTCTCTGTCAATCCAAAAAGTCGGCTTGTCGATTTTCTCCAGTTTCTCTAGCTCGGCCGCCGTTTGGTTCTCGCGCCGCTTGAATTGCGCAATCGTGCCAGGATCGCGGGCTTTTTCTTTCAGGCGGCGAAATTGCAGAACTTTGTCGCGCAAATTAGCAATCCGCCGTTCGGTTTGCTCATAATCCTGCATAGCATTGCCTGTCGCTGAGGCATTTTGGCGCAAATAATCATCATAATTACCGCGATAACTCGCTGATGCGCCATCGCGCAGCTCGACAATTCGATCAACCTCTGCCAGCACATCGCGGTCATGAGTGATGATCAACATCGCTTGGCGGGCGCTTTTCATCCAATCAATAAACTGCTTCTTGGCAACATAATCCATATGATTAGTCGGCTCGTCAATCAATGCTAGATCCGCTTGCGCATGCATGATTTTCACAACTTCGACCAAGCGTTTCTGCCCGCCGCTCAAAGCCGCCAATTGGCGCTCGCCAAAACCTTCCATCTGGAAATTTTTCAATTCCTCAGCCACCAGTTCTTCAACGCGGTAAAAATCCTTCTGCCCAAAGCGTTCCAACGCCTGGCTGTACTCCTCGATCTTGCGCATATCGCTACCCATCGCCGCTGGATAAGTCGTCAAAATGTGCCGCAGCCGCGCATATTCCGGCAGCCCGCGCAGGATATATTCTAGCACTGTAATATCACCCAAACTATGGTGTTCCTGCGCCGTCGCTACAATCGTGCTGCCGCGCCGAAAAACAACCGACCCTCTATAGTCGCTATCCGCTCCCGCCAACATGCCAAATAGCGTCGATTTGCCAACGCCGTTGCGGCCAACCAGCCCAACTTTCTCGCCGTCATTGACGCTGAATTTAACGTCGCTCATCAGCCGTTTGTTACCAAAACTCTTCTCGATAATATGAATGTCAGCTATCATTCATTCTATTGTAACAGAGGGTAACCCCGAGCACTATTGCATTTTTATCATAAATATTGTATAATATAAGTATTAAACCTGTTATAATTAACATATGTCTAAGAAATCTAGCGCTAAGACAAAAAAGCTAGCTACTCAAACGATTGTTAACCGTCGAGCACGGTTTGATTATGAACTGGGCGACGAGATCGTGGCTGGGCTTAGTTTAACCGGACTCGAAGTGCGAGCAGCCAGGGAAGGCCACGTCCAGCTCAAAGGCGCTTACGTCACTATTCGCAGCGGCGAATTGTGGCTGAACAACGCTAGTTTCAGCTTGCGGCAGAACGAACGCGGCACGCCAAATACGCGCACTGTCGACACTAGTCCGCGCAAACTGCTAGCCAGCCGGCGCCAAATCGATCAATTAGCTGCTCGCAAAAAAGAAGGCTTCACTATCGTTCCAACCAAGCTGCTCACTAATGGACGCTACATCAAGTTAGTCATCGCTCTAGGTAAGGGTAAAAAACGCTACGACAAACGCCAAGCTATCAAACAGCGCGATCTAGAACGCGAACACAGCCGCATTCTACGCAAATTTTAGCCGCACCGAATACACCGAGTCTCACGCCCTGAACCGCCACTATTCTTCTTCAAGTACTTGATGTGATGAAATTAAACTTTCGTATAATTCAACCATCTTTTTAGCCATCGCCGTCGAATCAAACTTCTTGGCAACGCTCAACGCGCCGCGCGACAACTCCTCGATTTTCTCTGGGTGCGCAAACAAATCATTAAATACTTTTGCGAAATCTTTGCCCTCAATGCCATCAGTCAAGACAGCATTGCGTTCAGTCAAAGCCTCGGTCATCCGTTCGTCGCAGTAAACAATCGGCAAACCGCTAGCCGCCGCCTCCAAGAAAGTCATTGGCTGGTTGTCAAAATGATACGACGCCAGCGAGAATACATCAGCCTGCTTGAGCATCGCCGCCACCTCGTCGCCCGAACGCATACCAGCGAAAATTACTCGATCGCCGACGCCCAACTCCTCAACGCGCTGCCTAAGCTCCTCTTCATACGGGCCGCCGCCAACCAAGACCAGCTTGACTTTTTTATCGCGGATATGCGGCATAGCCTCAATCAAAGTCCGCTGGCGCTTCTCTGGGCTTAGCCGCGCCACCGAAATAATGAACTTTTCACCAGGACGCTTTTCAATTGGCGAATCAGCCGCCGACGCTTTTTTATAGCGCTTGGTGTCGATACCGTTCGGGAAAACGTAGCATGGCACCGTCAAGCCGCCATCTTCGATCAGCATCCGCTCGAGGTGTTTCGACGGCGCGATACAGGCGTCGCACTTATTAGCAAACGCCGCCATTAGTCGCCAGCCCTGGCGCGACATGATATCTTTGATAGTGCTTTTACTCATTGAGCGCAGCTGCTCGCGCGAGGCTTTCGGCAAAATCGGCCTTGTTCGCAGCACTACCGGAAACGCCGCTGTCGCCGCAATCAAGCCGGAAGTCACCATAAACGGATAATCATTAACTAATTCAACATAAAGTGTGTGAATGGTCGTCACATGCGGTATATTCTGCCGCTTAGCCACGCTGTGCGCCAGTACGCCCATATAAAATTGCATTTGGCTATGCACGATATCAAACTGGTATTCATCGAGTTTTCTGGCTAGGCCAGGGTAAATAACCGCCATTTCACGCTTATCAAAAACATAATTCTTGGCTGATGGCAAGCGAATGACGTGATCGTCGTGGTCTTCGTAGCCTTCGCATTTTGGCGCTACCACGAAAACCTCATGCCCAAGCGATTCCAAAGCCTGCTTATAGTTCAAAGTCGATGTTGCCACGCCATGCACCGATGGCAGGTAATCGTCAATAAAAAAAGCTATTCTCATAACTCTCCTTATTATACCACACGCGCCAACCCCAGAGACAAGAGGTAGAGCACAGCTCTTTAGCTATCCGGATAGGATTCAACTGCTTCGAACTGCAAAATATGGCCAGCTGACGGGGCGCTAATAATCTGCGTTTCAGGCAATAACTGGCGGATAATTCCAGGTGTTTTCGAAGTAATGATATTGTCTTTACCGCCCAGAATCACCGTTACGCGCCGCTGGCTATCAAGCGGCACACCTTCGACGAAAGGATTTTGCTCGTACAGCATAGTAGTCAAAATTTCAGAATCACGCAAAGTCAAATAATCCTTCTTGTAGCTCTCTGATTCACGCAGCCACTGCCAAGCTTCCTGCCGGCGGGTTTTCAACGCAAGCACAGTACGAATATTTTGGATAGGCTTGCTGTTGTAGATGTACCAACCAGGCTTTTCAGGAAAATTATTAGACAACCTTTGCAACATATTTGCAAGATGAGTAGTGTCTGGCGTCGGACAAGCCATAACAATTTTCGCCGCCGCCGGAACTCTGCCAGTGCGCAGCGCATGATAAATTATCGATGACGAAAACGAATTACTGACAATCAAATCTGGCGTTCGGCCGATTTGCGCCAGAACTTTAGTAAACCAATCGCCCAGATCTTCATAACTTTCCAGGGACGGGCGCACCGAGCCGCCATGTCCTGGTAAATCTATCGCGTACACGGCATAGCCAAAATTAACGTACCGCTTGGCTAGCGGCATCATGTCTATTTTGCCGCCAGTCACGCCGTGGAGCAGAATCGCAGTTTTATCGGCGCCAGTATTACACTCAAGCCAGCAAACTCCGTCGACTGTCTGGTCCCGGCAGCCTAATTCATCGTATAATTCTCTCAAAGTTGGAATTTCGGACATAATACCATTATACTAGTTTTATGAAAATTAGCATTATTATTCCTTGCAAGAACGAATCTGGCGTCGTCGAGAATCTCTTGGACTCGCTAGTCCGACAAACGCGCCCGGCAGACGAGGTGATCGTAGTAGACTCGAATTGCACCGACGACACCATCGCTCGAGCCAAGACATACACCAAAAAACTCCCGCTAAAAACCGCCGCCGCAACCCAAGCAGGCCCTGCGCACGCTCGCAACCGCGGTGCCAGCAAGGCAACAGGCGACATGCTCATCTTTGCGGATGCTGACTTAATCCTTCCGGAATATTTTTTGCAAAAATTTGAAGAACAAATTAACAAAAAGCACCTTCAAGTAGGCAGTTTCCTTCAGCGGATGCAGTCAAACAAATTCGGCATTCGTGCTGGAGCATACATGATGAACGCCTACGCGCGCCTGATGCAGCACACACCGTGGCCGATCGGCTTCGGCTGTCTGTATGTCACGCGCGAAGTTTTTGATGCGGTAAACGGCTTTGATACGTCCCTTTATATCATGGAGGATTATGATCTGATACTCAAAGCAAAACGAGCGAAATACAAAACTGGCATCATCAAGATAACCTACCGCACCTTAGACCGCCGCTATCAGAATAATTCGCTGCGTCAAGTATTCAAAGGAATATACGGCGAACTCTACCGCTACACGCACGGACTGCGCGTCACGAAGCGCATTTACGAATACGAAATGGGCGGCAAACAGAAAAAGACAACAAAATAAGCTCGTCTAACTATCTATTCTATCCACAATTTACATTACAAGCCTACGAGTAAGTTTTAACGATTTCGGCATACAGTTCGCGGTACTGATCAACGGTGCGTTCATAAGTATGGTTATCAATAATCCACTGGCGAGCGTCCCGACCCATCTGGCGCCGGCGCGGCTCATCATTTAGCAGTTCATCTATTTTGTGTGCTAGATCGCTCACATCTGGATAATGAAAGCTGGCTCCATTCTTGCCGCCGTCCAATAGCTCGGGCAGAGCAACCTGATCAGACACCACCACTGGCGTACCGCAAGCCAGCGCTTCTAGCGCCGCAATACATTGCAGCTCGGCAGGACTAGCCATCGCGAGTATATCTGCTCGCCGCAATAAAGCGCGCTTTTCCTCGTCGCTAACAAAACCGGTAAAAATACAGCGATCACCCAGACTGGCTGCTTGACTTCGTAGTTGCTTTTCTATTAAGCCTTTACCAATAATCACCAACTGCGCATCAGTTTTCAAGCGTTCCATCGCGGCAATCAGCAAGTCAATCCGCTTCTCGCCGTCAAGCCGCCCAACATAGGCCACCACCGGCCGCAACGCATCAATCGCAAAACGCTGCAAGAGCTTCTCGTCAGCCTTACCTGGTGTATAGAATGCTGCATTGACACCGTTAGAAACTGCTTTCGTTGGTATATGAATCGCTGGCGTAGTCGCTAATGCCGCGCGCGTCGGCGCCGTCATATAAGCGGTTTGATTGACTAGCTTGCACATTTTGCCCTCGACTATCCGGACAAACCAGCGGGCAATAGTTTTGTTTTTGGCATTCATCACGAGATTCAGCGCCATGGTGTGATTAGTCGTGACAATCGGAATCTGCCGCCGCCTAGCCTGGCGAATGACCGCCTGGTGCAGCCACGAAATCGGCGTCATCAGATGAATAATGTCGGGCTGGTTCTGTCGAAAGTATCGCCGCACGAATCTTTTTGGTAAGAATGCCACCCGGTTGTTGTCGCGATTAGCAATCCATTTTACTGCTGGCAACCGCAATACTTTCGCGCCATTTATTTCATCTACCTCTGTGAAATGGCTAAACAAACCGTCCGGCGAACCAGTCAGCACCGTCACCTCATCGCCAGCCTCCTTCAAGCCAGTAATCAGCGTATCCAGCGCCGTCTGTACACCGCCAACACCAGGCCGATATACTTCGCTTACTATCAGGACCTTCATACCTATAAATATTAGCACACCCGCCGACTGGCTGCATCTTTCCAGAGTTAACGCTTCACAAAATGAGTGAGCGGTGCTAGCAGCGAGACGAGACATCTCGCCGCTAGCACCGCAGTGTACTCTCAGTCTCTGCCGTCTTTTCCTTTCTCTATAAAGGATTCATAGATTCCTTTATAGAGGTCGTCGGCGCCAGGCGGCCGCGGCACCCGCCACGACCTAGGGGAGATGATAAACGTCATATCTTTGCCCGTAAACAAGCAAACAATAACCAGAATCATCTCAATGGCCGCAATCAAGCCAACAATTATGACAACAACAGCCATAGTACCAACAATGAGAGAAATCATCTCCGTCTTCCTCTGCCCGGGCATGCGCATCCCGGAGCAGACAATTGCGCCATGAGCTGCACACATAGCACCACAGTCCGCCCCGAGATTTTTTGACGAGAGCGAGGGCCTATCAAGCCCTACTTAGACATATACCCAAAACCAGGCAGTTTTGTCAATAGCACCGCGGCGATTTTACGTTATAATAGCTATATGAAGCTATTCTCTTGGAACGTCAATGGCATCCGCGCCGTCATCAATAAGGGTGAGTTTGCCAGCTTCCTGCAAACCTACGATCCGGATATCTTATGCCTGCAAGAGACCAAGGCCGCCCGCGACCAGGTAGAAATTGATCTGCCAGAGTACCACGAGCATTTCTATTCAGCGGCCAAAAAGGGCTATTCCGGCACGGCGATTTTCTCGAAAATCCGGCCGCTGCATTGGCGCGACGGATTGCCGCCGGATATCATTGAGCGGTTCAATCTGACCGGCGATCAGTATGGCAATCCCGCCGACGAGGGGCGCATCATCACTGCCGAATTCGACGATTTCTGGGTGGTAACGTGTTATACGCCAAATTCGAAAGGGGATTTGAGCCGGCTGAGTCTGCGTCATGAACAATGGGATCCGGCAGTGCTGGCCTATCTGGAGGAATTGGAGCTAGTCAAGCCAGTGCTATACTGCGGCGATATGAACGTGGCACATCAAGAAATTGACCTGGCAAATCCAAAGCCTAATGTCGGCAAGCACGGCTTCACTGACGAGGAGCGCGAAGGCTTTCAAAATTATCTGGACGCTGGATTTATTGATACCTTCCGGGCGGCGTTTCCTGAAAAAACCGACGCCTACACCTGGTGGACGCACTGGGCCAACGCCCGGGCGCGCAATGTCGGCTGGCGGATTGACTATTGGCTGGCGTCGCGCGAAATCGCTAAGCGTGTCAAAAATCCGCAAATCCACGCCGAACAAATGGGCAGCGACCACTGCCCAGTAAGTATTGAAATAATATAAATAGTAAGGTAGTCTTATGTCTCCAGAAAACAACTCGCAGCAACCGCTTCAACAAACGCAATATCCGCAGCAACCGCAATATCAACAATACCCGCAGCAGTATCCGCCGCAAAACCAACCTCAATACGCTTCACCACAGCCGCAATATCAGCAGTATTCTTCGCAGAAACCAAACAAAATACTCCTAACGATTGCTTTGATCGTTTCGCCACTCGCAATACTATTCGTAATACTAATATCTATTGGCGTCATTTACGGGCTATCCGAAACATTTTCGCAAAATCCAGTAAGCTCTTTCGGACAGCTGAATGATTGCGCTGAACAAATACGCCAAATACCAGGCGTAGAGAAAGTCGATCTCAAACTATCAGACATCGTAGAGGACTTTTTTGGCCACAAAAAAGGTACTTACAAAATAACACTTCAACCAGATTATCCTAAAGATCAGACTATTATAGCAGTAAAGAGAATCGCTGACGTTATCTCCCCGATCCGAGAATGGCCGCAACAAAACTTCATCGCAGTAACTCAGAAGCAGGGCAATGGCACAATCAGTACCAGCTCAGAAGCTAACACGTTTTACAAAATTCCCGAAAAACTCCCGGCGCTATTCGATAAACTTAAAGAGTCTAATTTCAAAGCCAAAATTTCAGCTAGAGTGCTAGAGAAATCAGAAAAAAACAAAACAACAAACGGACAGCATACTCAATATTATTACTACCTTGACTGTGAAATTGAAATGAATGCCGCCAACCTTAACGAAATCAAATCATCATTGCCAAGCAATACGTCTATCGGCTCATATGACAAACTTGTCTATACTTGGAATATAACCAGAAGCGGCGGAGATACAACTAAAGTCTATGCCGATGGCAGAATACTCAGCAATAACCGCTACTTGATGGAAAACATCGACATATTCGAACCTATCTTATTCGAGATTGGAGAATTAGGGTTCGGCATTGATAAAGAATCAGACGAAATCCTAGGCGAAGTTAAATTCAACAACTTGTTCAGCAGATTCGAGACGTCGCACATCGATATTTTCGCTCAAGCCGTTAAACTAATAGCCGCAAAGAATAATCAAGGCGCATTTAGAATCGATCAAGATAAAGTCCGCGGCTATCCAGAGGGGCGCGTTACGCTGCCAGATATCGCTATCAAAAACGGCATTGCAACTGTAAAAGAATACGATTTCGAGCCAAGAGATAGGTATATTATCGAAAAAATCGTCCGGCAAGCAAATGCAACTGACTCGCCAGCTTGATCAAATCCGGTCTTTGGCAAAACGTTTTTCTTCGATCGCTACCGTTAACTCGTACAGCCGCTGCACGCCATTCTCTAGCTGGTAATAATGTCGAATGTAAGCCAATTCTAGCACAAACAAAATTAGCGACAATAATCCCAGCAAACAGTTCATCGCCAACCCCATCGCCGCGGTTGCCAAAAATGCCGCCAGAGACGCTAAAAATAGCCCGGCGAAGAAAAATGTCACCAACAAGTGAATCAGCCGCTCGTGCTGGAGTTCTTGCACGCGCGTGCGGTGATAGTGCGCCAATTCCGTCAGATCAGTTTTCGACTTGGCCGCCGCTAGGCGCTGAGATATAGTTTGATAATGCTCGGCGATGTGTTTTTCCATAGCCTAAATTGTACGCTAGCCCGGCGGCTGCGGCAAGCGCTTGAGCTGGTATGTCCACACTTTTCGCGCTACAATACATTCATGGAATTACCATATTGGCAGCGCCAAACGCCCGAGCAGCCGCTCTTTCCCGATATCGAGTGGAGTAAGCCCGAACAGCGCTCGCGCGCAGGAAAACTCGGCATCATTGGCGGCAACAAACTTGGCTTTGCTGGTGTCGCCGAGGCCTACTCGACAGCACTGGCTAGCGGAGTAGGAGAGGTCCGTGTCCTGCTGCCGGATGTGCTCAAGAACACCTTGCCGCGCACCATGGATGGCGTCACTTACGCTCCTAGCAATCCTAGCGGCGGCTTAGCGCAAGAGGCTATCAATGAGCTAAGAGCGCTTGGCGCTTGGAGCGACGGCTTGCTGCTAATAGGCGACGCTGGACGCAATAGCCAGACAGCGATCGTCTATAGCCAGTTGCTGCGCGACTACCAAGGCCCAGCAATTATCACCCGCGACGCCGCCGATCTAGTGCGCAACGATTCCGCCATACTAGCAGCACGCCCAAACACCGTGTTAATTTTGAGTTTCGCGCAGCTGCAAAAACTTTTTCGCACGCTTTATTATCCCAAAATTTTGACTTTCAGCATGCAGCTGCTGCAGTTAGTCGAAGCTTTGCACAAATTCACCGTGACATATCCAATTACCATTACCACCTTGCACCAAGACACACTCGTTACTGCTAGCAGCGGGAAAGTTGCAACCACGCCATGGAACGACCCGATGCGCATCTGGCGCGGCACGGTAGCAGCGCGTGCTAGCGTTTATTATATTTGGAATCCGTCGCGGCCGCTTGAGGCCATCACCGCCAGTCTTCTCTCTAAATAATCCAACAAAACAAATCCGCCCTGATATTTCAGAGCGGATTGTTTCTAGCTGGGGGGATTGGCTAGAGGCGTTTGCGGCTAGCGATATAAGCGCTGGCTGCTGCGGTTAGACCGCCGAGACCGACCACCGAGGCGACTACTTCGCCGGTACCAGTCTTTGGCAATTCAACTGGATTTGATGGGGTTGGCGTTTTTGGAGTTTCCGGTGGAGTCGCTGGAGTTTCTTCACATTTGCTCATGTCAGTGGTGTACTGGCTGTCGCTTGACTCTTTGCGGGTAACTTCGACGATTTTCTTGTCAGCGATGCGGCAAACTTTCACCTTGTCGCAGTCTGCTTCATTCTTGGAATGCTTCTTGCTGTCAAACTCGGTCTCTTTGATGGTGATGATGTTACCAGTCTCGAGTTCGCAAACCTTTACCTTATTGCAGTCAGCGAAATTCTTAGAGTGCTTCTTGCTGTCGAATTCTTTCTCTTTGATAGTGATAATCGTATCAGTCGAGAGGTCGCAGACTTGGATTTCTTTACAGTCGTTGATATCTTTCGAGTGCTTCTTGCTATTGAACTCTTTTTCCTTGATAGTTACGATTTGCTTGCTAGTCAGGTCGCAGACCTTGATTTCTTTACAATCGTTGATATCTTTGGAATGTTTGCTGCTGTTGAACTCGGTCTCTTTGATGGTGATGATTTTCTTGCTGGTAAGATCACAGACTTGGATATCTTTCGGTTTCCAGGTTGCATCACCCCAGACTGGGTTACCGCAATCCTTGATAATGGCTGCGATAAACTTGCCGTTTTCATCAAACCAGACGAAAGCATCAAACTGATTGTAGACAAAGCTATTCTGAGTCGTAAACTTGTAGAACGAATGTCCGCCAACCGTCTCGCGACCGTATGACGAGCCTGGGTAGCGCGTATTACGCTGAACGGTCTTGGCGTTAGTTGCCACAACTTGGCCGTCGACAACGATCCGACCATCCTTATAAACGGTACCGTTCTTCATGCCTTTGCCTTCAATCATGGCATCATTTATGTTGTTCCACTGATACAGCGCTTTGATGTCGTTGCGTCCGTAGTAAACATTTTTAAGGTCTTGATGACTTGGTGTACCGCAAGTAATTACGTTAATCCATCCGTCACAGACAGATGCTTCTGATGGCTTGGCCAACCAGATTCCGCCAGCGATAGCAGCTATAACCGCGCCGACAATCGCCAGATTCTTAATTGATAGTTTCATTGATTTCCTCCCTGCGTGCATTATTCCACGCTTATGATGTCATTGTAGCATAAACTTTTAATTATGTCAACACTTTTGCATAATATTGTTACTTATGCTTTACGCCGCCACCATAACAGGGGTAAGAGCATCAAAAAAAGACGCCCACATACGTCTATCTTATGGTACCGCGGGCCGGACTTGAACCGGCACGAGCTAATGCTCAAGAGATTTTGAGTCTCTCATGTCTACCAATTCCATCACCGCGGCAGAAAAGGTACATTTTCATTGTAACAGACCAGCGCTAACTAGTAAATAACCGCTAATTACGCTATAATTAGCATAGAAAGTATGAAGCCAGACGATCGTTCATCACTAACCGTTCCACCCAGAGACGGAGCGCCTCATCACAGCGCGCTAACCGACCAGCACCGGTCGGCAGCGGCTGATATTGTCCGCCAACAGATCAGTTCGATTATTCAAAACGATCCGCACGCTACTGCTGCAGCTGGCCAGCAGCCAAATTCTAACGCAAAAAAGCCTAAACAGGCCGAGGAGCCCCAAAAGAACTCGCACTCGCCGCAAACAAACGCCTACCCGCAGCCATCTGGCACCATCGCTGATAGTGCGCAGTCTAACAGCGTTACGGCCGGCCCTGGCGCCATTGATTCAGATAAAAACCCATATACCCGAACCATGAGCCAGAGCTCCACGCCTGCTACGCACGATGCTTCTTGGCAAAAATACCACACCGCCTGGCAAACATATTATCAGCAGTATTACGAGCGCTACTATGTCTCGCAGATTGACGCCACTCGCAAGTCGCTCAAAAAGCAAGCCGCTCAGCAAGCGCAAAAAAACCAAAACTCAACGCCAAACAACGGCACCGTATCACAAGAGGAGGCCGTCAACGATCTGCGCAGTTCCATTCGCCGCAAAATCAACGACAAGGCCAAGAAAGTCCGCGGCAGCCGCCATTTTATGCCGATTATGGCAGCTTGTGCGGTGATGATTGTTTTTCTATTTTTGCAGTATAACCGCGTTCTGTTCGCCTACGTCGAGGCGTATGTCTCGCCAGGCGCCGCTGACCCCGAATCAATTATTGTCTCGCCGAATACCACCAAAGTCGCCACCAACGAGTCGCGGCTGCTTATCCCGAAAATTGCCGTCGATGTGCCAATTGTTTGGGATGCTAATGCTGCCGACACCAACTCGCTCAATAAGGCCATGGACAAAGGTATCGTTTGGTTCAACATCCAAGGCGCCAACGCTAAGCCTGGCGAAAAAGGCAATTTCGTCGTTTCTGGCCATTCTTCTAACGACTGGACTGACAGCGGCGATTATAAATTTATTTTTGCTCGGCTAGAGAAGATGGCCGCCGGCGATGTGGTTTACGCCAACTACAACGGCACGCGCTATACCTACAAAATTACCGGCACCAAGGTAGTTAAGCCAACCGACGTTGCGTCGCTGCAAATCGGCAACGACAAGCCTTACATTACGCTAATCACTTGTACGCCGCTAGGCACAGCACAAAACCGCCTACTAGTTTTCGGCGAGCAAATCAGCCCGAATCCGAATGAAGCCAAAACCGCCGAGCAAAACAGCAATACCGCTGCCTCGACCAAGAAAATGCCAGCCAACTCGCCGACATTCTTGCAGCGGATCTTTGGCATCGGTAATTAGCCGCTCCCGGCAAAACTTCTCCCGACGCTCAACAATCAACAGCAACCGGCGGGCAAAATCTTGCTGCCAATTATTGAATTTAGTCGTACATTTTGATATAGGAAGCGGTGATTTTACCAGAGCTATGCTTGCGGAAATAATACAAGAAACGGTTATTCGACGATTGCATTGCTGCCGAGCCAACTGCATCGGTCGCCATGGTGTGCATATTAGTACCGTCATAGTCGCCGAACTCAAAAGTGCCGCCAGACACCCGCATAATATGCGAATTATCCAGCCAAGCGATTTCACTCGTAGCGGTAGTCTTCATCGAGACGTTAGCAATCGACCGCAGCTCTAAATTATAAGTCACCAAGCTAGCCCCAGCCTGCGCATAAACATACAGATGTTCGTTGGGCGAGAAGCCTGCATACGAAACGTCAGTGGCTAACGGCAGCGTCGCCAGCAATTCTTGCTGCAGTTCGTCTGTCGAATCGCTTGCTGGCAATTTTACCTTCTTGACAGCAACCATTTTGCCGTGAGTAATGAGCGCAAAATTATCATAATAATACTCCTCAATCGCTAGATTAAGACTGCGCCCAGCCATATCCTTGAAAGTTTGCAAGGCCCGCGGTTTCGAAGCGCCTTTCGATAAATAGCCAATCGTCCGCTCGCCGCTATTATTCGGCTTGGTGGTATAGCTAATCCAACCGTTTCTAGAAACATAAAAATCACTAGCATCGCTAATTAGCGGACCCGACAACGTTTTATCCGACAGTCTAATCCGGCGAACATCGCTATCGGCCGTTAACACATACACATTCTGCGAGTCGCTTTTATCGAAAGCTAATTTGCTGATTTGCACGCCGATATCGCGGGTGATGTTTTGCGCCTTGCCATCGAGGTCAACGATAAGCCATTCTTTTGAATCATCAAAAGAATGGCTGATTAACACTCGTTTGCTATCCTTGCTCCACGATTCAATTGCAAAATTGTGATTAACCCCATCAGCCGTATAGCTATCAGCAGATAGAACACGCTGCTTATGTTCGATCCGGTCGTTATCAACTTTGAGAAAATCAACCGCTGGCTGCTGCTTATTTTGGATAACCGCAAAGCGCGATTTATCAGGCGCTGCCGCTGCGCTGTCGAGGCTAGCGAGTTCCATCGCGTCTTTAGTCTCAATGCTCGTCGGTACTAGCTTGACGTAATTTAACCAAAGGATTGAGCCAGCCTTGACGTTAACTTGTTTTTGCCAGGGCACAAAGCCGTCTTTCGATACCGTCACCGTGTGCTGCCCGGCAGTAGCTACAATACGCGTCGCCGTCCGGTTGGCAAGGGTGGCAGCATCTATCTGAATCGTTGCGCCATCAGGCCGCGAGTCAAACTGCATCATGCCACCTTGTCTAACCGTGCCTCGATCAAAGTCTAAACGATAGCCTTGTACTAGCATCAAACAAACCACTGCCAACGCTAGAACTGCCAGGGTCATCACAGCATAAGTAAAGGTTAATTTAATACGCTGCTTGCGCCGATTTTTTTGCTGATTCATAGTACGTATTATACCACTTGCTATTGCGTGTAATAGCAAATTAGGCTATGATAATAGTTAAGCACGAGTAGTATCGCAAACATAGGTAAGGGAAATGACAAACAACAACATAACCATCAAGGGTAATGTCTACGACGCCGAAACTGGCAATATTCTCGATGCCCAGCGATCGGCACGCACGCCAGCAGCCGCGGCTAGCAATTTTCATAGCGGCACCCAAAAATCCCACACTCTGCAGCGCAAATATATCAAGAAACAACCGCGCACCATTGATTCAGTAGCGCCAGTGCGAGCCGCCACCACAGCGGGTATTAAAGAAAAATCTGTCGCTCGCAGTTCGCAGCGCTTAGCGGCCGAGCGCAGTACGCCGCAAATCATTCGCCGCAGCAAGAGAACTCGCCGCGTCCAAGATATTCGCCGATCGTCTAATATTGCGCATTTTGCCAAAGCTACAACTGCTACCAAACCGCCTGTTAAGCGTCCAACCACCCCGGAGACCCCAGACATAGCGCCTACCGCCAATCAGCTTGAACAGACTGCTCGCCAGCGGCAAGCAATCATCAAGCAGCAGCAAACGCGCAGCGTCTTGCCATCACAAGTTATCAAGCAGCAAGCCATTCAGGAAGCTACCGACAAGATGTTGACGCGCCAACAGCGCAAAGAAGTCAAACCAGCAAAGAATACTTCGCTTTGGCGCCGCCTGGTTAGCGTTGGCAGCACAGCTATAGCTGTCCTACTGCTAGGCGCCTACTTCACATATATCAACATGCCCGCTTTGAGCACTCGCATAGCCGCCTCGCAGGCTGGCATTAATGCTTCTTATCCGAATTATCAGCCGTCTGGCTATAGCCTCAACGGTCCGGTTGCTTACCAGCAGGGCAGCGTAATCATGAAGTTTGCCGCTAACGGCAGCAACGAGAATTTCACCTTAGCGCAAACTCGCTCCGAATGGGATTCATCGGCCGTGCTCGAAAATTACATCAAGCCGAAATCCCGCGACAAATACACCACGACCGCTGCCAATGGCCTAACCATTTATTCATATGGCACCCATGCCGCTTGGGTTAACGCTGGTATTCTTTACACTATCGATGGCAACGCCGAGCTAGCACCAGAACAAATCCAAAAGATAGCCGCCAGTTTGTAATTTATGGGTTTTTGTGGTATAATATAAGGATAAGCCTTGTTTTTGGCGATATGGGGATAACTCTTAACTTTTGCACCTGCCGGGTGCTTTTTGCTATAATTAGGCCATGAGCGACGACAAAAATTACACCAACGTCATTCTTGAAGAAATCCGTTCGCAGATGAGCGCGGTGCTAGAAATTGTGTTAGATAATCAACGCAAACTTGGTAATATGCCAACTCGCGAGGAATTCGACGACCTCAAGGCCGACGTCAATACTATCAAACGAGCTGTCGTTGATAACGACAAAACTACTCGGCACGAGCTAGAATTACTTGACCGGCGCGTCACCAAATTAGAAGAGAGTGCCTCATGACCACGCGTACTCGCTTCGCACCTAGCCCAACCGGCTATATGCATGTCGGCGGTATGCGTACCGCGCTATTCGCCTGGCTCATCGCCCGGCAGTCAAATGGAAAATTCATTCTACGCATAGAAGACACCGACCAAAAAAGGGAAGTATCTGGCAGCGTAGAGCATATTTATAAATGCCTAGAGTGGCTCGACCTTATACCAGACGAAGGTCCCAGCAATTTTGGCGGTAAATTTGGACCATACAAGCAGTCAGAACGGCTTGATATTTACCGTAAATATGCGCAAAAACTCATTGACGCTGGCCGCGCTTATGCCGATCCGTATACGCCGGAGCAGCTAGACAATTTTCGCGAAGAAGCCAAAGCCCATAAAAAGCCTTTTTTGTACCGTGATTACCGCCCGGAAAACCCGCCGATCTGGGATGGCAGCCAGCCGCTGCGCTTTCGTTCAGAACCGAAAGCTTACACCTGGCACGACGAAGTTATGGGCGAAATGCACGCCGGCCCAGAGGTAATTGACGATTTTATATTGGTTAAATCCGACGGCTTTCCGACGTACAACTTTGCGCACATCGTCGATGACGCCGAAATGGAAATCACCCACGTTATCCGCGGGCAAGAGTTCCTTGCCAGCACGCCCAAATACCTTAATCTCTACGATGCGCTGGGTATACCCCGGCCGATATTCGCCTCGGTACCACCGATCATGAACGAGCAGGGCAATAAGAAATTGTCCAAACGCGACGGCGCCAAAGACATCCTAGCCTACAGAGAAGAGGGCTATCTGCCAGACGCCATGCTCAATTTCCTCGCCAGCCTGGGGTGGAACGACGGCACCGAACAGGAGGTTTTCACCAGAGACGAATTGATCGAAAAATTTAGCCTGAAACGCGTCCAAAAATCAGGCGCGCGGTTTGACGAAAAACGCTTGTTATGGCTTAATGGCGCTCACATACGCAATGTTCCCGTCGATAGGCTTTACGAGTATGTGTCGCCACAGGACGATAACCCGCAGAAAAACGGGGGACAGACTGGTTTCTGGCCGGAATCCGCCTATGCCCCAAATATAACTAAGGAATACCGCATGAAAGTGCTGGCTTTAGCGCAAGACCGCCTGAAAATGTTTGAAGATTTACGCGGATTTGGCTACTTTTTCACGGAGCCTGAGATTAACATGGAACTTATTGACGGCAATAAGCAGCTAAAGAAGTTGTCCGACAGCGAGCGGCGCGAACTTTTAGAAACCGCCCGCGCTGAGCTCGCCAAACTCGCCGACTGGACGCCAGAATCAATCCAAAATTGCCTAAACGAACTGCTGGAAACAACCGGCCAAAAACCCGGCATTCTCTTCAGCCTGATCCGCATCGCCGCCACCTGGGCGCCGTTCAGCCCGCAGCTAAACGATACACTGGCACTGATCGGACGTGAGCGCACGATGGCACGGCTTCAAAACTCTATCTAGATACCTGGGGTTAAAATAACAATAAATTAGCAAAAAGTAAGGGGGCTGTCTTGTTATATTTATAGTATAGCAAGACAGCCCCAGCGGATAGAATCAGTAGAGGCGGCGTCGTCGCGCCTCATCAGTCAGCAGGTGGCGGGCGACCAACTCTTCAGGTGTCTCATTGCAAAGCGAGGCCACCTCGCGCAGCTGCTGCTCGTGTCGCTGCTGTGCCACCTCCTCTGAGCTAGAGCAGGGAGGGTTCTTAGCAAGAACAGAAGAATCCAGACTATTCACCTCTTCTTCTGCCTGTAGACGAGCCAAGATCGGATCCACCTCCTTCTGGACAGTCAGAACAACCTGATCAATCAGATCGCTCCAGAGACGTCTGGGCAGACGACCTCCCAGCTGGTTTTCGGGCGTGCGGTGGCTAAGCCACCATCCAAGCTCTCCTCCGATATAGAGGAAAAGGTCGGGTCTGCGACCGAAGATCTGCGCCACCAGCTGGTCGTCGACCAGCCGTCGTGGGAGCACAGGCCTAGTCGGCTCTACGAGATGACGATGCTTCTTAAGCATCTTAACGTCGTGAAAGGAACACGACGAAAGCGCCAACTGCCTAATGACGCGAATCACCGCGTCAGAAACGCGGATGACCTCCGTCGTATCAGCAGAGGTGGAGAATCGTCGAGTTTTCAGCCACTGCCGCAAACTGCGACGTGGCCGCCTGATCTCTTCTGGGACACCCACAAACTTATATCTCACACTTGGGGTGTTAGCGATTTCGTCACAGGTCACCCCTGTAACGAAGTAATACCCTTCCTCAATCAACTTTGAGGAAAAAGTTGGAGACTTATTTTCAAAAATATCCACGACGCCAATAGGCTGACCATCAACTACGTACGACACCGAGATGTCATACGTAGTAAAGACCCAACTAGTTGAACTAGTTGCGCTTGTCTCCTTGACAATCTCAAGCAGCATATTCTCTTCCTCCTTTCATCTATCCGAAGAGAATATTATAATATTCTACAACTCTAATTATTTTTTGTCAAATCACAACTAGCCAAAAATCTACTGGTTATTTCGATTTTTAAGTTTTCGACGCTCGCGTGGGGTCATACCACCCCAGATACCATCATCTGTTTCATTCAGATTATTACTTAACGCATACTCCAAGCATTCAGACACAACTGGACAATCACGGCAAATCCTTTTAGCGCGTCTGGCTTGTTCTTTTTGCTTGGCATCTCTATAGTTGCCCAAAGGAAAGAACAATTCAGCAGTACTAGGGCTGCACGCTGCGCCTGCTTGCCATTCGACACCGAAGCTCGGATCCGCAGTAGCTCTAGTACTATTCTGTAGATTTATTTCGTGTATTGCTTCACCTCTCAACAAACCCATGACGCAATAATAGCATACGCAGCACATCGCGCAAACCATAACCAATTCACACCAATTATGCTATAATTTTACCGAGATGCAAAAGCAAAAAATACGCAGACGAAATAGACAACCGAGCCCGCTCGTGGCGCAACACTACGAGGCTGGTAGTAAGCAGTTGCGGCTTCAGCGGTTGCGCGATTTCATTAATCGTCATCGTATTGCAACAATGTGCATTTGCGGTGTAATCCTAATCACTATCGGCGGGGCGGTGGCCTTCGTATTGACATATCGCGCACCAGTTGCCGACACCGCTTATCATACTCCTGCCAAAAAAATAACCAAACCTGCCGAAAAATACTATTCCCACCTCAATGGCATCGAAGTTACTTCTAAGGCCGATTTATCCAAGCCAGTCACCGCTATCATGATCGAAAATTCGCCTGATGCCCGGCCGCATTCCGGACTCAAGCAGGCCGAAGTCGTCTACGAAGCCATCGCCGAAGGTGGCATCACGCGCTTTCTGACACTATTTCAACAGCACAAGCCACAGCTCGTCGGCCCAGTCCGCAGCCTGCGTATGTACTACGTTGATTGGCTAGCACCATATCAGGCTAGCGTCGCCCACGTCGGCGGCAGCCATGCTTCACTGCAAGAAATTCGTAATGGTAAATATCGCGATATTGATCAGTTCTTCAATGGCAGTTCGTACTGGCGCGCTAATGATCGGCGACCGCCGCATAATGTCTATACTAGCTTCGAGAAGTTAGACGCGCTCAACGCTGGCAAAGGTTATAAATCATCGCAATTCACCAGCTTCGCTCGCGCTGACGGCAAGGCCAGCGACAAACCAAACGCCGTCAGTATCGACATCAATTTCTCTAGCAGCTGGTACAACACCCATTACGACTATGACAAGGCTAGCAACACCTATCTACGCAGTATCGGCGGGCAGGCCAGTAACGACCGTGAAGAGGGTAGGCTAGCGCCGAGCGTTGTCATCGCGCTGCATGTCAATGAGACTACTGTCATGGAAGACGGCTGGCGGCAAAGTATCGTTACTAATGGTACCGGTACTGCAACAGTGTTTCAGAACGGCACGGCCGCTGAATATACCTGGCGCAAGAATGACCGCTTTAGCCCGCTCGAGCTCATTGACGCCGCTGGCAAACCAGTCGCGCTAAATCGCGGACAAACTTGGATTGCCGCTGTACCAAACAGTGGCGGAGGAGGTGTCTCGTGGCAGTAAGCGACGCCAAGCCAATAGTCAAACGCACGCCAGAAATGCGTGATTTTTGGCGTATTCATCGCAACAAGGTCACAACAATATCTGTTCTCGTTCAATTATTGGTCGCTTTATCGATTATTGCAATAATGATCATTTTGCAAGTTCGTTTGGACGTCTTTCTTATTGCAACAATTGTCATTTCGCTGTTAATTATTTCTACTGCAACAAATTTCGCAGTGTTGTCTTTTGCGATGATTCCGCTGCGCGACCTCTCGACCGCGCTAGTTAATGCTGCCGGACAAAAAATTGACCAAAAGTTACCAAACCCTAGCAATAAAGAGTACAAGGCTACCGGTTTTAGCGATATGCTACTATCTATCTACAAAGAACATACCGAAACCAGCCCAGACAAAACTAGCGCAACTGACGAACTAGCCAGCGCCCTCAATCTGACAAGCACTGGCATAATCATTCTCGACAAGAACAATGGCGTAATTTTCGCTAACCGCGCCGCGCCAATCTCGCTCGACGCCAAAGGCGCTTATCATTTTGACTTGCTATTTGACGACGGCACCGACCTGATTGAATGGCTCAATCAACACCGTACCGACAATGTTCGCGCCCGCAAAATTTGGCTGCGAGTTCCCAACAAGGTCATAGGGCAGGAAGACCGCCGTATTTTCGATATCACTGTTGATTTCGAACAAGGCAACGCCGCGGATGCTATCATTACCGCCTACGACGAGACTGAAATCTACCAGCCAGAGGACGATGACCTTGACTTCATCTCGTTCGCCGCCCACGAGCTGCGCGGGCCAATCACCGTTATCCGCGGCTACTTAGATGTACTGGCGCTCGAACTCGATAGTAAACTCGAGCCCGATCAAAAAGAGCTTTTCCAAAGATTAATCGTTAGCGGCAATCGTTTATCTGGCTACATCAACAATATCCTCAACACCAGTCGTTACGACCGCCGCCACCTCAAACTCCAACTGCACGAAGATTCGTTGGCGACAATCTACGAGACTATCCGCGACGATATGGAGCTACGCGCCCGCTCGCAACATCGTTCACTGTCCGTTGATATTCCGAGCGATTTGCCAACCGTTGCTGCCGACCGCTCTAGTGTTTCCGAGGTACTGTCCAACCTTATCGACAATGCTATCAAATACTCCGACGAGGGCGGTGCCGTGCGCGTCACTGCTCGAGCCAAAGACAAGCATGTTGAAGTTTCGGTCGCCGACAATGGCATCGGCATTCCAGCCAGCGTCATCAACAATCTCTTCCACAAATTCTACCGCAGCCACCGCAGCCGCGAGACAGTCGCTGGCACTGGCATCGGCTTATATCTCAGCAAAGCCATCATTGAAAGCCATGGCGGTACCATCGGCGTATCAAGTATTGAAGGGCAGGGAGCAACTTTCACTTTCACGCTACCAATCTACGCCGCTGTTTCTGACAAACTGCACAACGCCGACAATTCCAACACCGAAATCATCTCGGCAGGCAACAGCTGGATTAAAAATCACACTAAATACACAGGATAATTAGGAGAATATCATGGCAATTTCCACAATCTTAGTCATCGAAGACGACCGTTTCATCGGCGAGATGTATGTTCGCAGCCTCAAAATGGCTGGCTACAACGTCGAGTGGGCGGTGGACGGCCACGATGGCTTGGTCATGGCTACCAATCAACATTACGATTTAATTTTGCTCGACATCATGCTGCCAGAGATGCGTGGTACCGAAATCATGACCGCCATCCGCAAATTCGAAGAAAATAGCACCGAGAAGTCGCGTATCATCGTCATGACTAACTTTGACCAAGACGAGAAAAGCCGCACCGCTTTAGAGAACGATGCCGACGCCTATCTGATTAAAGCTGAAATCACGCCACGCCGCCTAATCGAAATCATTCAGCAGCTCGGCAGCTAGACAACGCTCAGCTCTGCTGCTATAATATCAGCAGTCTGGCTCTATCGTCTAGCGGTTAGGACACCGGGTTCTCATCCCGGCAACCCGGGTTCGATTCCCGGTAGAGTCACCATAAAGGAATTACGATACTCTTCGGAGTCTTTTTTTGTATATAGATTTAATATAATGGACCACTGCATTACCCCCCCATACTACAATAATCGCCTCGGTGCTATAATGAATGTATGCAGCAAATAGTCTTGGTTGTAAAGGCGCAAACTAGTGGTGAAGCGCAGGATATTTTAGATAGAATAGGAATCAAAAAAGATTCTTCCGATAAATTTGAAGCTATGTCCGAAAAGCTGTTTCTTGTAACAATAAAACGCAGTGAGCAAATAGATCCTCAAATATATGCTAATATACACAAAAGTCTTGAAATAGGTATACTGAGTGATTCGAGTTCTCGCGAACGGGCGGAAGAAGTTTTCAGGGCTGTCTATGAAGTGGAGATTCAATTGCGTAAATTGCTGCTATATCTACCTGATTTAGTTGAGACGTATTATGATATTTTGTTGCAGCACGGAAAGTATCTAGACAAATGTAAGTCAAAGGACACTGAAAATAGTTTAATTTTCAAAAAGAATTTAGATACACTGGTTTCCTATTTAACTCTAGGCGAGATAATAGAAATTCTAGGATATGATTTTTCATGGTCATCTCGCCAGCTAACTGCTAACGACATAAAGGATCTACTATCAAATAGTAATAGTTTTGATGATTTTAAGAAACAAGTTACAAATAAAAGTAGCATTACTCTTGTATGGGACGTGATCGCCGATGAAATTTTACAGAATAGCTTACCATGGGAGGATATAAAGAAAAAGTTAAGTGAGCTGAAAAAATACAGAGACGCCGCAGCTCATCATAATCATTTTACAGAGAAGAAAAAAATAAATGCTATAGAACTAGCTAAGAAAATTGAAAAAGATATTAAGCTTCCAGCGAAGTCTTCATTGTCTCCAGAACAGCAAGCCCAACTACAAATCCTTGGTGAACAAATAGCAAATAGTCTACAAAGTATACAGAAGATATATTTCAATACAGAAACACTTAGACAATTAGCAGAATATCAGCAATCTTTAGCATCAAATGTAATCAAAAACTTTAGTACACCAAGTTATCTTAAAAATTTTGGCGAAATATTAAATAAAACCTATCCGACGATTAAAAATATAGGTGAATCACTTTCAAAATTGACACCCTACATACTCTCTATTCCCCCTATCCAATATAGATTTCTGAGAGCGGAAGACGACAAACATGTCGATAGTAAAAGTATCGAAAATGATACGCCAGACGAATAAAAAAAGAAATCTAAAAGCCCCAAAAACATTGACCCAACTGCAAGCGCTATGTATAATCCTAAACATAAAGCGTCCGAGTTCCAGTCACGTCGGAACGAGCTGGGTGTCAAAATACACCACGGGAGTGAAGCCGTAAAGTCACACAACCGAAATCGCGATCCATCGTAGAGCCGGTAATGAGCGCTATAATTCAGTAATGAACTATAGAACAAGGATGGGACCGCGGGAGGTCTCTTTTTTTGATCTCTCGTTCCTTGGGTAAATAATATAAATTTATTGTGCCTGAGGAGGTCTTATCGTGGATAAGAAATTAAACAAAGAAAACTTAAAAATTGCTATTCAAAAAGATGGACGGCTTACCGAAGACTCTCTGAAAACACTGCGGATGATGGGTCTTGAGTTCGAGGTGTATGGCCGTAGACTTTTTGCTGCGTGCCGCAATTATCCAGTTGAAATCTTGTTTTGCCGTGACGATGATATACCTGGCTATATAGAGCGCGGCGTTGTAGACATTGGCATTGTTGGCCAAAACGTTTTACGTGAAGCTGGAGTTACTGCTACGCGTGAAGTTCTGCGTCCGGGATTTGGCTATTGTAAGCTTGTTGCCGCTGCTCCTAAAGAATCAAATATTACTACGATTAAAGATTTGCAAGAAAAAACAATTGCTACGACTTTCCCAAACACGACTAGGAAATATTTTGCGAAACGCGGTATTGACATTAAAACTACTGTGATAGCTGGATCGGTTGAAATTACACCTGCACTTGGGGTGGCAGATGCGATTGTTGATATAATGGCTAGCGGTAGCACTCTTTTATTAAATGACCTACGCCCTATAGAAACAATCCTAGAAACCGAAGCCGTTCTTATTAGAAACGAAAAGACGCTTTCAAAAGACAAGGAAGATCTAATTGCTCAGATGCTAGTACGTCTTGAGTCGGCACTTGCTGCAAAGAATTTGAAGTATATTATGATGAACGCGCCCAAAGAGAACATCGATAAAATTAAAAATATCGCCCCTGGACTTGACGCTCCAACTGTAGTGGAATTAACAAAGCCTGGTTGGCTGGCCGTACATGCCGTCATGAATGAAGATGAGTTTTGGAAGGTAGCTAACAAATTGAAAAGTCTTGGCGCGCGCGGGATTATCGTGTCACCGATTGAAAAAATCATAGCATAAGGAGGATGTATGACAATTAGAGAATTATACGAAATCATAGAGAGCAGACGCAACAGCGATGAAGACATATCCTACACAAGACAATTATTCGACAGAGGCTTAGATAGGATTATCCAAAAAGTTGGCGAAGAATCAGTTGAAGTTGTGATCGCTGCAAAGAATGATGAGAATGATGAATTTATTGGCGAGGTCGCAGATTTGGTTTATCACCTCCTAGTTTTGTTGGTTGCTAAAGATATTAAGATTACCGATATAGAGCGGTGTCTTCAAGAACGTCACGATAAGTCGCAAATGAGTTGAATATATAACGAGAGTGTGACAATATCACCGTAAGGTTGGACAGCACATTCAAAATTAAGGAGAGAATAATGATGAACTCAACAACCACGGCTGTCATCACCGCTGCTAGCGGTAATGGAACGGCAATTGAAGTCATTGCTAGTCCCCTTGCTCGTACGGAGTACGTTAGTCGAGGACGGATACTAGGAGAGAGCACAGAGAAGCTTGGCGCCGAACAGGCCGGTTTTCTTGTGTCGTCGCAAAGCCATTTTGAAATGGCTGGCGGAGAGTTCTGCGGCAATGCATCGCGGGCGGCTGCTGTACTGTTTTCAGAGCTGCGAGGTACTGGTGACGTAGAATTTACGGTATCTGGCTTCAAAGGCCTCGTTAGCGCGACTGTCGATAAGCGGTCGGATAACGAGTACTATGTCCGATGCAGGTTTCCGGGTATGTCTGTCGGGGTTTATCCTGTAGAAGGCTATGAACAGACGATAAACATCGTCGATCTTGGCGGCATCGTCCACGTTGTGGTAGAGAGTAGATTTCCAGCTCAGACAGAAGTCTACCGAAGGACGCATCATCACCTGACGGAAGAGCTGGGTCTTCGTGAGCGAGATGCTGTTGGAGTGGTCTGGGTCGAGAGGAAGAACAACCTTGTCGTGATTCATCCTGTAGTGTGGGTGAGGAGTATCGATACATTTTTCTATGAATCATCGTGTGGCTCTGGTACGATCGCGGCGTGTGCTGTGACTGGTGTTTCAGACATCATTCAGCCAACCGGGAAGATTATCCGAGCCGAAGTTGACAGTGATTTCGTGATTCTCGAGAGTGATATGGAGGTCATTCATGGAGTACACCGTCGCTAGAGATAGAGATGCAGCCGATATGGCTGGGTTCATATCTCTGTATCAGGAGGCTTTTGGCGGGCCTCCTTATTTCGAAGTGTATCCGAGACATAGGATACGCGAAGAAGTCTGGGATATTCACCTAGAAAGAGGAGTCATCGTTCTCGCGAAGGATGATGACTCCGTTGTAGGTTTTTGCTGCGCGCTTCCTGTGGGCGATGCTCCCGACGATGTTAGAGAATTTCTACAAGACTCGCAAGAAATTCTCGCCGACAACGATCAGATGTGGTATATCTCGGAGTTGGGCGTGTCTTTGAGTCATCGTGGCCGAAGAATTGCCTACGCTGTGACTGAGCGATGTCTCTTCGAAGCAAATCGCCTCGGGGGTGTGTATTACGTCATGAGGACGGCAGCCAAGGGATCCAACTCAAAACACATGTTCTTGAGGATGGGGTCTACTGAGATTTCTGAGATCCAAGACGTGTCGGCTCAGACAGAGAAAAACCACTCCCAGAGTGCCCAGCGAATTTGGCTTTACGGCAACTGCAGTTTCGCGCTACAGAACCTTAAAGCTCTCTCCGCCTCCTGACTGACCAACCACCGCGGAGCGGCATAGCGATCTTGAAATAGGTCGCTATGCCGCTCCATTGCTCAATGCGTTGAAATTATATTTATAGTACCATAAATTGCCGCTTTTTTTCCATAAAATGCCGCCCACTCACGGTCGCCGTATGAGAAGTGCCACCACTCACCGTAGAACGGCGCGAAGCCTTGCGCTGTCATCGCATCGTGCAATATTTTTCTATATGAAGCTTGCTCTGAGGTCACCTCTGCAAAGGTTTTAATTATGTCTGGATCAGAATAGTCGGATATAGCGTTGCCCATGTCGACAGGATTATTGCTATCATCGACGAGCGTTAAGTCAACTGCTGCACCCATTGGGTGCCCAGCTACATCAGGTACTGCGATAAAATCGTGGACTAGGCGTATTAAATCATGCTCTGATATACTAGGATTCTCTCTTCGCAGAACCTCTTTGCGTTCACGAAAGTACTTTTCCTGTACCTTTGGATGGCGAAATCCATAAACAATACGTAGCCGTAAGTTATTAGCGTTTCGCAACTGCTTGTTTACTTCAGCGAGCTTCTTAGCTACTGTGTTGCGCACTAAAATAGATTCACCAGTATAAGCTTGCATGTCCGATTGCTCGTGTTCGGCTATGATCGACGAATCATATTTGCACACACTAACCAGCGGCTCCTGACTATTACCAGGCTTAACACTCGCCATTTCATCGTAAGTCAGAATGTGTCGGTTAATATAATTAGGATTTTCTTGAATTTGTTTTATTGTATTCATAGTATGATAAGACCTCCTCAGGCACAATAAATTTATATTATTTACCCAAGGAACGAGAGATCAAAAAAAGAGACCTCCCGCGGTCCCATCCTTGTTCTATAGTTCATTACTGAATTATAGCGCTCATTACCGGCTCTACGATGGATCGCGATTTCGGTTGTGTGACTTTACGGCTTCACTCCCGTGGTGTATTTTGACACCCAGCTCGTTCCGACGTGACTGGAACTCGGACGCTTTATAGTACATTATGAATGGTAGCAGAGTGGCTAAAATAAATCAATAATCTGTCTCGGCCGATCCTATTGTGCAGTGAGTTCAATAGACACTTAACGGCTTACGCTCAAATCTTTTTTCTAGTCATGCCACGGAGCGCTAGGTAGACAAATTACTTTGGTAAGGTATAATTGTAATTAACTAATTATCGCGTTGGCAGCTCGACTAACTACAGAATTACCAAGTACTGTTATCCGAATATCGAGCGCAAGCCAATTCAAAACATAGGAGGATAGCATCCAAGATTAACCGAAATGGGTAACGCAATAAAATCACGAGTCCTTCTAGTTGAAGACGAGCCCACTCTGCGCGCTGGCACCGAGCAGTTCCTCCGCCAACGTGGTTTTACGGTGGTGACGGCGACCAGTGGCGAGGAAGCGCTGGAGAAATTTGCTGGGGCAGATGTGATTATCCTCGACATTATGTTGCCGGAGGTAAGTGGTATCGAGACACTACACCAAATTCGCCAGACCAGCGACATGCCAGTGCTGATGTTGACGGCGCTGCATGATGAGCCGACGCAGATTGCCAGCTTTGACGAGCTGGCGGATGACTATATGAGTAAGCCGTTTTCGCTGGTGATTTTGGAAAAGCGAATTAAGGCGCTGCTTCGCCGCCAGCAGTCTGTCAGAAAAACCTTGTGGCAGCGCGGCCTGGCCTCGGTGGATTTTATGGCTTATCAGGGATTTTATGATGATACTGACGCGCACCTCAAGCCTAAGGAAGTGCAACTCCTCAAACTGCTTGTCGATAATCCAAATATGGTCTGGAGCCGGCAAGCTATCATTGACAAGTTATGGCGTGATGATGAGGTGCCGTTTGATCGGGTGATTGACGTTTACATCAAAAACTTACGCAAAAAATTGCACCTGGACTGCATCATCACGGTGAAGGGAGTGGGCTACCGCTATGAAGAATCTTAAGTTATTCCCCAAAACATTTTTGGTATCAATTGGCCTGTTTGCAGCGTTGATCATCCTGGTGCATGCCCTGGTCTACACCTTGATGCCGCAATTTTATCTGCAACAAAAAGAGCGCGAGGCGGCGGATAATCTTATGGCGCTCGTGGCTGAACTACGCGGTAAATCGACTGAGGAAATGCGCCGTCTCAGCCAGGAGTTCGCTCAGGTGAAAAATGTTAATATCACGCTGACAATTGATGGGCGCGATCAGTATTTTCAAGGTTTTCAGTCGATCAACATCGTGACTGATAGCGGCAAATCGGTTGACACCAGCGTGGTGAAAATTGCTGATGGACAAACGGTCGATCCACGCTCGGTGATTTTGCAGCAGGGTAGTGTGGCGAACAACCAAGGCCAAACGATTACGGTCAAGCTACTCGCCGACGTAGCGCCCGTCACTCAGGCCAAACTCGCTACCTTGCACGTACTGCCATATACCATGCTCGGCTCGCTGCTGGTAGCGCTGCTGTTTTCCTACGTCTATAGCCGATTTGTGACACGGCCGATTCGCCAGATGGCGGCGGTGACGACGACCATGCAGCGGCTGGAAAAGGACGCACATTATCCGGTAAATAGCCGTGATGAAATCGGCGTGCTGGGACGAAATATTAATGAGCTCTATCAAAATCTGTGGCAAACGATTCGCTCGCTGGAGCATGAGAATAAGCGGATCACCCAGCTCGAGAAGGAGAAAATCGCCTTCCTCCGCGCAGCCTCGCACGAGCTGAAAACGCCGCTAGCGGCCCTCCGGATTATGCTTGAAAACATGCAGCTCAACATCGGCGAATATAAAGATCGCGATCAGTACCTAGCGAAATCGGTGGCGCAGGTTGATCGCTTGGCGGCAATGGTGAATGACGTTTTGCACTCTGGCAGCGTCGCTGAGCAGGCTCTGCGTCAGGAAAAGCGGCTGATGATTGATAAGCTAATCGCCGAGGTGGTTGATGATTATGCACTGCTGGCAAAAATGCGCGGCATGACTTTCACGGTCGATGCGCGTCCGACAACCATTCGCGCGAACCGCGACATGATGCGCCATGTCATTTCGAATTTGGTATCAAATGCAGTGCGCCACGGCGACGCCGGCAGAGTCATAAAAATTACTTGCGACCAGCGCGAACTAGCCATCGAAAACGCCTGCAAACCACTCACCAAACAACAACTCCAGCACATCTTTGATCCGTTTTATCGCAGTTCTGACGGTGCGAAGCAACACACCGACAGTAGCGGCATCGGCCTCTACACGGTGAAAATGCTACTCGACGTCAAAGGTTTGGACTACGACTTTACGCCGCACGGGCGGGGTATGCGGTTTGTGGTAAGGTTTGGTTAAGACAGCGAGGTGTTACACTATACTCATGAACCTCACCTACGCGACCACCAACAAATATAAACTCGCCGGAGCCAAGCAAGCACTGGCTGGAACAGGCGTCAACCTGATTGCGCCAGACGAAGCCCTGCCCGACGTGCCAGAAATCCAATCCGACGACCAAACAGCCGTCTCTGTCGATAAGGCGCTAAAGTACTACGATCTACTTAAACGTCCGCTGGTGGTGATGGATTCAGGCCTGTTCATCGACGAGCTGAACGGCTTTCCCGGCGTTTACACCAAATACGCTCTCGACACTATCGGTATTGACAGGATAATTCATCTGCTCGGCGGCGCCGCTCGGTCGTACACGCAGCGCACAATTACTTATTTTGACGGCAACAAACCGCAGACGTTTACCTTAAAACTGCACGGCGTATTGCTCAAAGAACCGCACGGAGATAACGGCCGCAATTACGATACATATTTCTTGCCGGATAATCATGATAAGACGCTCGCCGAAATGACCGATGAAGAGAAGGCGGAGTTGACGGCAAACGTTTGGCGGGAGTTGGCAGCGTGGTTACATAAACACACTGGAGTCATCCATGAGTAAGTATGTATTTGACAAGCAAAAGTGGCAGAACTTAACAATATTCGAGCAAATGAGCAACATCGGCTCGGAGGTCGGGCGAGCGTTTGCCGCCCGGCGCCGCGGCGATACAGCTGCGATGACTAGTGCCTGGCGGCGCGGCTTGGACTTATTGGACGCCACCGCCGAACAGCTTGCCCGCCAAAAATCGCCAAAACTCCGCGAAGTCCTGCGCGCCCGCGAACTATTCGCCGGCATGGAGGATGAATCGTTGGAGGATTACTTTATGTGGTTTGCGGTGGCGGCGCGGAGGGATAGATAATAAAACGTATGAAAATCATCACCAAAAAATCCTACCCTGATTTATTCGAAAAAGTCCTAGCAGGCGAGAAAACATTTGATATGAGGGTGGCTGATTTTGACATCCAACCCGGCGACGTCCTGGAGCAGATTGAGGTAAATTATGATGGAACACCAACCGGCCGCAAAGTCCGTCATGTAGTCGGCGAAGTTTTACGCACGAAAGAAGTTGATTTTTGGAAGCAAGAAGATATTGATCAATACGGCTATCAGGTGATGTCGCTTGCCGAGCGGGTTGATTAGTACAAATTTTAGAAAGTTACTGCGATAAGGAGCAAAGATGACCAAATCCATCATCTGCAAAGACGTCTTCGGCAATCAATACACCGTTCCCGTTGACGAACTAAATATTCGCGTCGGCGTGTATGCGGTGATTATTGAGGATAATAAGATCCTTTTAACTCGGCAATGGGACGGTTATAGCTTGATTGGCGGCGGTGTCGAAAAAGGCGAAACGATTGAGGAATCAATCGTCCGCGAAGTTAATGAAGAGACTGGACTGACCATCATTCCGGATAAAATCATTCACCAGGCAACTACTTTCTTCAAGCGCAACGCCGAGGCGCAAGCTAATCAGTCAATTCAGCTGTACTTCACCCATAGTCAGCTGCACGGGCAAATCAATAACGACAACATAACTGACAGCGAAAAAGCTTACACCAACGGCACACCGGAGTGGGTTGATCTGGATAAGATTGACGGCATAAACTTCCGGCATAGTATGAGTTTGAGGACGATTTTACGGGCGTATCGGGAGGCTACTAATGGCAAATAAAGTATTGCGTAAGATATGTCTAGGACGAATGAAAGCTTCTTACTTCTTCTTTCATATAAATCACTCCTCACTCTACCCAGTCTGGTTTGTATGCTGCTTCTGCTAAATAACAACAACGTCCATGAGGATCTCGTATGTCGTAACCTGCCTCCATATCATCATGCTGGCGAATTTCTATAAACTTATCATTTCTATATGGGGCGACAATACGCGTAAACTCAAACTCGTATCTGCCTGTTATTTCCTTTAATTCGTAGCTTTGGTCAAGAGGGTCAGAATAGTCTGTGGCAACAAGGATGAATGAACGTAGTGAATCGTGACCTGCGCTTTGGAATAAATAGAATTGGGTGTCCGGATACAATATGAAAAGCGTTGCAAATGATCGTATATATTCTGCGTCTTTGAGAACGGGGAAAGCCTCGATTATAAACTTTGGCAAGGATAATTTGATGTTATTTTTCATAGTATTAAATTATAACTTGAATTTAGGAAATGTGGACAGTTCTATGACTTGTCCAGGTCAATGACTCCAGAGTTTAAGCTCTGTCATCGCAGGTCGTTGCCTCCAGTGATATCCCACGAGTTGTCGACGATCGTCTGACCACCTTCGTCCTCGGGAAGTCTCCAGAAAACAGCGCTCTCCCCAGTGGGACCGCCTGTCGCTTTAACATGACCATGTCCGTCGCCGGGAACATTGCCACTTCTGCCACCGTAGATCACGTTAGTCGTGCCAGGAGAGCGGTACATTGTTGCACTTCTGCCGTCAAATCGCCCAGGCTCTCCAGTGGGGCTGTTAGATCGCCCCTGGCAGGACGGGCACTGGGACTTACGGTGAATCACAACCGTACTGTGAGACAGAATCTGACACCTCAAGTCTGAGTCGAAATTACACTCATACACCTGGGATCCAGTGGAAGCCTCACTTGGTGTTGTGACATAGTGCTGTCCGTTGGACAATCGCCTGAGAATACAGTCGTCGCCACACCTGATGTCTCCCTCGCTCATGATAACTCCTTCTGGAGCCGGGCAGAGAATCGCAATTCTCCGCGAAGTGGGACGCCTCAAGCCCGATTGACTCGGGCGAAACGCCAGCCTCTGTGATTGCAGAAGCTGATATATATCAATAATAAGGACTGAAGTCAAGCAATCTTACAAAAATCGCAACAAACCTATGGTAATTTCCCATCTGCCCATGTTAAAATAAAACCATAACCAACATCCGCGCGCTGCCATCAACAAGGGGATGTTTGTAATCCGAAAGGAGGTGGGCCGATGACATAGCTTGCGATAAGCTAGTGTGCCAGCGCGGTGTTTTAGCCGCCTCCAAGTACTAATCTACGGGTTATTGCCTGCTGTTTTAAGAGGTGGCTCTCGCCAGATTAAAACCAACGTGGTACTTTTCGAAAAGCACCGTGGTAGTTTAGAAAAAGTACCGTGGTAGCCTCAAAGCTCTACTACAATGTGTTGATTAATCAACGGATTTCCACGTTACGCTCAAATCCAAAGGCGTCGCCGAAGAAAAAGACGTCAATCCTAGCATCATTGAAGAGGCCAAAGTCCGCTTTATCGCAGGCAGCGTCCTCGAAAAAGAACTGAAAAACGTCAAATTCGAAAAGGCCGCCGAACCAAAGAAAGACACCCCAGCGCCAAAGCCAGGGGCGTAAATAGCCATAAAACGCCAAGCCGCTCCGTATTCTGTCGGGGCGGCTTAGCTATTCTACTTCTTCCAATCAGGGCGGTTAGCGTGCAGCTTTTTGATGACGCCTTCTGTCAGGTCTTGCTCGTCGAAACCTGCGTAGGCCAGGGTTGTTAGCAATTGGATTTGCGTATCGACGATTTCAGACAGTAATGCCTCTGGATTGACTTTTTGTTCTTTCCATTGGCGGCGCGGCAGTTCTCGGACAACTTCCCAAGCTTCCTCTTGGGTATGATAAGCGAATGCCAGGCAAGCTTTCCAGTTTCTCTCGAGAGGTTCCATATAGCCCTTATCGACTCGGGACTGTTGCGCTTTTAACACTTCCGAGAATAGAGATACACTTTGTTCTGCGCCTATTCTATGCCACAATATCGCGCGCATGATACTCACGTATTGTAGGCGCTTTTTGAGTACAGCGCTCTCACGTTCTGTTGTTAAGTTCTCGCTAAATAATCCAGACAGATTGTCGGTTACCAAGTGAAGGTAGCTAAATACTAAGCCAAAGCCATTTGCAGCTTTTGCTGCCCATCCTATTTCAGGATCTACGAAGCGGTATTTATCCTTAGACTCGTTATACCATTTTGCAGTTTCGTCAAGTACAGATGGCAGCGTATAATGCGCACCCTCTACAGTAAGCGGGGATTTCTTGAAAAGATTATTCCAAGTTATAAGCGAACCGTCTACGTATGATGAGTCGCCTGTCGCGATAGTTGCGTTAGGAATATCGGATGATGAAAGCGAACCAAGTTTACCCGCATAAATAATCGTGGAACAGTATTTTGCTAGCATTTCGACGACAGAATAAATGATATTGCCCCAGTAGCTAAACGCTACTCCGACAAAAACAACTTTTTGCCCATTAATCATTTCTAACTTCCACTTGATGTCATCATTGCCTTGCTATTCTCCAGCACCTGGGACAAGTGCTTCGACATATCCTAGCAGTACAACATCGCAGTCTGGCATATCGGCTGGAAAGATGTTTCTTAAAGCTCTGGTAGTTTGCGCTTGAGTTGGCGTCTTTGAGGTAACTTTGTATCCACACCTTTCATAAATCTTTTTATAGTGGCGTACGTAATCTTTTCCAGGAAACACATAGAGATATCCGGTGTCATCGATAATTTCGGCAGTTGGTCTTTTGTAATTAAACAGCTTATCGCTTCTCTCGGTATCAGAAATAGTTTTAGCCCTATCATAGGCAGGGACGATACAGATTTTTTCTATGTTAGTATCTCTAAACAGGCTATGTATTTTACTCTTGCAATATGTTAGAGTGTCTTTTTCTGTCATGGTATGCTGTAGTTGATCCTTCATAATGATAAAATTGTAATATGGCAAGTATAGATAATCAACTCGTAGAACGGCTAGACGAAATATTGCGCGAGTACGAACCCTCAGAGAAAATATGTGCAGAACTTGGCAAAAGGACTATAATTATGTTCTCTGGACCTTTCGCTGTCGGAAAAACAACTCTCATGCAAAGTGTAGAGAAAGCCAGCGATGATTGTTCAAGGATCAGAGGCTTTACGACGCGACCTTGCCGGAGCTCTTCCGAGGAAGAAAACTATCGTTTCGTACCGCATAATGAAGAAAACCTCCAAGCGATTATACGAAAAGCGGCCAATAGAGAGCTGGTTCAAGGCATGGTGCATCCGACAACTCGGTTTGTATACGGTTCTGAACTAGCTGATTATGGAGATGGTACTACGGTTTTGCTAGATGCTGTCCCTAAGGCTGTTGAGGCAATCGAGCAGCTTCCTTTTAGAAACTCTCGCATTATAGAAGTTGTTGCCTCGCCAGATGTATGGCACTCTCGGGTAACTGCTCGCGGCAATCAGCACGACGAATCAGACATGCAGGCAAGAATTAAAGAGGCAAGGCACAATCTAAAGTGGGCGCTAGGCAGGGATGATATAGTTTGGATTGACAATAGCGGAGATATAGAAGAAGCAACCAGCCGTACTCTCGACGTTATTCGCGGGCTTGCCGTGCCTTCTGATAGAGCAAGACTTATAGGAAAAGAATTGCTTCGTCAAATTAGCATGATGCAGATGGAGTAGGATTCTTGTAGTCTGGAGTATATAATCAAATACTATAAACCTACTAATCCATAAACAAAGGAAGACGACGTGAAAATTACTCCGCTAGATATAGTATCAGCGATTGCAATAGCTAGCATTGTTATCTCTGCGTATACTGCCGCAAGAGTCAGCAAAGGGCAAAAGGCTAAGCAGGGGAAAGACACTAAAACTGAGAAGACAGAACCAAGCAGTCCCGCAGCAAGCACCAGCATGCTTCGCGCTGAGCTGGACGACCTAAAGAAACGAGTCGCGACACTGGAGAAGAAGTAAGTAGATAATCTAAATATGTCATTATATATCAAGACATTTTGTCCTAAAGTATAATGAGTTATATCTTGCTGAGAGTTTAGTTAATGCTTTTTGGCGCAGGAATATAGGAATAACCTGTATCTTTTGCGTAGTAGGATAGATAGCATATATAGTCCCTACAAAAGAAATATTATACGTTGTTTATATAATACTCTAAAATTCTAATATCTCTTAGGACCATAAAACGTGTTCGATAAACCGAGTCATAATCAGATGATTCAAGTTTTTCTAGCGACTCTTTCATCTTTCTTAGTGCTTGTAATTTTGGTAGCCAAATATATTCAGTGCCTTCAGCTTTTTCTTTTTCAGTTAGGTTATTTGACTCCAGCTCGTCAACTTTTCTTGCTTCATAAACGAACGACAGTTGTTTGAAATTTTCTTGTGATTTATATTCAATAGCCGTTCCTAGCTCTTTGGTTATGTCGACAACACACCCCAGCTCTTCTTCACACTCACGTCTAAACGCCTCTTGAGCTTTCTCGCCGCTATCAATGCCGCCACCAGGTAATTTGTATTCATTCTTAGCTTTTTTATATATGACGGCTATTTCGCCTTTATCATTCAGAACAATTCCTCTAGACCCCAGCCGTATCGTAGTTTTCTCTTTATGATAAACGGGAGAGATATTAAAATCCTCATCGGTTACCTTAACAATTTCCTTCAGGGCATCAGACTCTTCTATGTTAAAATTGGAGCTCATCTTTCTTCCTTCATGTATAATTGATTTATAGATCATCTCTGTTATCATTATACTTTGTTTATGTAATAATAAGTCGGAGTCGTTTGAAATATTTTTAATAAAGTCGGTGAGACATTTTTCTCTTGCTTTTTCATTATATCCAATAAAGCTATTGTCTTGTACATTATATAGATCTGCAATAGATACTTTTTCAAATGGTTTTCCGCCAATTAAGTCTGTATTGCGAAATATGTAAATATCAAAATGTTCAATATCGCCAGGCTCATGTCCACCATGAGCTTTTCTTTCTTTTGCCTCGTAAGCTTGGTAGCTATGTACCTGAATATTTAGCAAAGGTCCGACATAAACATTCAGACGTTCGTGTCTTATTCTACCGTTAGATTTGTATGTATCTTCTGGTAGTTCTATCCAAGATCTCCTACTAACACCAGACTGCATTAAATTTAGAGAACAGTTCGTTATTAAATTCTTGTTGTTATAGAAATTTATAATACTATGTATATCTAACTCTCCATAAGACTCATACTGCTTCCTATTAAGTAGTAACTTAGAGAATTTATTGGTTTCCAATATTTTTTGATAATCTTGATTATTAAAATTATGAACAAAATCTAATGGACGATAACTTTCTGAATATACGCTGCACTTGTTAATTCGCTTGTTACCTTTAAGATTACTGTTAACCTCTAATATCCATGTTAATAAGTCAATGAAGTGATAGCCGCTATGAAAAAGCTTGCCGTAACCATATTTGTAAGGATGATTCTCGCGATATATGAATTCGTCTGGCATATTCCACATGCCATCACTATGAAATATATCTATGTAGCTAATTGGAATATTATACTTTCGAACCACTTCCGATAGCAATGATTTTACGTAAGTATAGCCCTTATGAAATCTTCGCTGGCATTGAATACTAAAGATTAATTTATCGTTATAGGCTTTTTGCATTTTATACTTTGCACATAATAAGTCGTATTCTGACTTTATCTTACTTGCCTGAACTGGGTTATTTATCACATCTATTGGAGCTGTAATTGGCTTGTCCATTAAAATATTTACGTTGTTTTTTAGTAAAAACATTGCATATGCAAAGTGAGCTTTCGGCTCAGTCGAAATTATAGCGTGAGTAATACCCATTTCTTTAATGTGCTTTGCAAGCACAGACTCCGTTTCTTTTGAGAGTCTCAAGTCATCTCTATGACGGTCATCTACAAAAACACATACAGTCTTATCTAAATTATATTTACCGAGATATTTGCGTATTACATTTTCTTGCGAGACAAGATCTACTATCAGCGCTGGCTCTATATTATGCTTTAGTAGAAAACGTAAGTATATTCTCTTGGCATGAGGGCCAAGTCCTATTAATGCTAAATTCATATTTTATAATTGTACCAAAAATCTATTACAAATAATTCATCCATTTCACATTCCCTTCACACACCCTTGCTACACTGACATAGAACCAAGAAAGGAGATCCATGTCATTTGTACAACGTGCCTGGTTGTATATCACCAGGAAAAAACTCAAAACGCTGATTTTGCTGGCGATTTTGCTGTGTATGTCGACGATTATGCTGAGTGGATTTGCCATCAAGCATTCGACCGACGCGGCGGCGCAGTCGCTAGACAAAACGCTCAAGGCCGGCTTCACGCTGGGCAATAATCCGCGCACCAATCCGGGAACAGCCCGCGGTTCGGGAACGGTGTCGAACAAAGACATCGACGCGGTGAAGAATCTGGAGGGCGTGACGGACTATGTCAA
>CAUSWA010000004.1:0-49492 GCA_963535445.1 uncultured Candidatus Saccharibacteria bacterium
TGCCGAATGTGCGATTGACAATTTTGGTTGGTTCGTATGCGCAAAAATATTATCTTGATCGCTGCGCCAGGCATAATTTGACAGCAACTGTGGCGGACTTTAATATGTATTTGCCAGATTATTTTCCATTGGTTCATCCATCGCCGCTCAATATTGGCTGGCGCAAACGTAATCCCTGGTTTGAATCGGATGTCATTCCAGTTCTACAAACGATAGTTAAGGAGGTGCTGTCATGACAGTTTATAAAATTAAACGAATTTACGAATCGCCAGAATCGGACGATGGCTACCGCGTGCTGGTTGACCGATTATGGCCGCGCGGTATCAGTAAAGAACGAGCGGCGCTAGACGAGTGGGCTAAAGAAATCGCGCCAACCAATGAGCTGCGCCAATGGTTTAATCATGACCCAGAAAAATTTACAGAATTTTCAGAACGTTACAGAAAAGAGTTAGATGAAAATCCTGCCGCCATCAAGGCGAGAAATGACTGGCCTAGTCATCCAATCGTTACGCTATTGTATAGCGCTAAGGATGCGGAGTTTAACCAGGCGGTAGTACTTAAGCAATGGTTAGAATAAATAGCGCTCTTCAAAAATACTCATTTTTGACGTAAAATATAATTAATGATACGACTCCACAACACTCTGACGCGTCGGCTTGATGATTTTACTCCGCTATCGTCTGATAAAGTGACTTTATATACTTGCGGACCGACTGTCTACGATGATTTGCATGTCGGTAACTGGGCAGCCTACATCTATTGGGATACGCTAGTTCGGACATTGCAAATTGACGGCTATACGGTTGATCGCGTGATGAATATAACCGATGTTGGACATTTGGTTAGTGATGCAGACGAAGGTGAGGATAAGCTTGAAAAGGGCGCTCGTCGCGATGGAAAAACTGCTTGGGAAATCGCTGAATACTACACGCAGCATTTTCTTGACGGCATGAAAGCGCTCAATCTTATTCCGCCGACGCATATAGCCAAGGCAACTGATTACATTTCGCAGCAGATTTCTTTGCTGCGGGCTCTTAAACAGCGCGGCTGCACTTATCAAACCAGCGACGGCATCTATTTTGATACCAGTACTTTTCCGCGTTACGCCGACTTTGCACAGCTTGATTTGAACGCCCAAAAAGCTGGCGCTCGCGTCGATGCTAATAGCGAGAAACGTCAACCATGGGATTTCGCGCTCTGGAAATTTACTGAGAAGGGCAAAGTGCGCGACATGGAGTGGGAGACGCCTGCTGATTTGCTAGATACGCCACCAGAAGATAACAAGCCAGTCATGGGCTTTCCTGGTTGGCACTTGGAATGCTCGGCTATCGCCATGAGCTTGCTCGGCAAGACAATCGATATTCATACTGGCGGAATTGATCACATCCCGGTGCATCACACTAACGAAATCGCCCAGAGCGAAGCGGCAACTGGCCAAAGGTTTGCGAACTTTTGGCTGCACTGCAACCACCTGAAGATTAATGGCGGCAAAATCAGCAAATCCCTCGGTAATGGCTACACGCTTGATGATCTAAAGCGGCATGGTTTCTCAGCGATGGATTTGCGAATGTTTATTTTGCAAGGACATTATTCTAATGAAGGTAATTTTTCATTCGAGAATTTGCAGGCAGCGCACAACCGGCTGCAACATTGGCGCGACGTGGCTTGCTTGCGACATCAAGTTCACGATCGCTTACATAGCGATACCGAGAACAACGATTTACGACATGATTTCTCGCCTAGCGCGGCTATCGGCGCTGTCAAAGAAGCGCTAAACGATAACTTAGAAACGCCACGGGCGCTAGCTATTGTCGATAAAGCCTTAACTGAACTCGACAAAAAACCGCCGCAGAAAATCTATCGAGCTGGATTAATCGAATTTTTGGAGTTTGTTGATGCGGCATTGGGGCTTGAGCTGTTGGATTCAACTCCCGATATTGATGATGAATGTAAGCGGCTATTAGTAGAACGCCGCCGTGCTCGCGATAACAAGAATTGGGTAAATTCCGATGAATTACGCGATGAGCTGCTCAATGAATACGGTGTAGTTGTCAAAGACACCGCACATGATACTTTATGGGCGTACGCTGACGAAAAACCAGAGTAGACTCAAGTGTTTAAAAGATTCTTTTTGAATGGCGTGAGCTGGCTAGGCCAATCCTTTACTAGGCTTCAGCTTCTGATTTAGCTGCCTCTGGTTTACTTTTTTCGCGGCGAGCACGCTTGAGTAGGCGAGCAAGCTTTGTTGGTTTGGCAGCTGGTTCTTCGCGGCGTTCGACCTTGATATATTCAGTTGCAAGCACTTTGGCACAGCCAGCTATCGGTATCGAGATAATACCGCCAACCATACCGAACATGTACAGTCCTATAGTTACCGCCATCAAAACCATTAGCGGCGAAAGTTCAATACGCTTGGATTGAATGGTTGGCGAAATTACATTATTCTCAATCTGCTGATAAATGATGAAGTAAATACCAAAAGCTATCGCTGCTGGCATACTATTAATTGCCAGTAATGCAAAGACGATAATGCCGCCAATTCCTGCGCCGAACATTGGGATCAGCGACAAGATAAACATGACAGCAATCGTTGGCAAAGCAATGTTTGCTGGTACTGCTGGAAAAATTTGACTCAAGATAAATACTGTTAAGCCGGCAAAAGCACCATCTAAACCCGAAACGATCAATTGTCCGCTCACATATCCAGAGATTACTGCATTCATTCGCCGGAAGATGATACGATGGTGCTGCATTCGCTTGTCGTTGCTATATAATCCCCAGAAGTATTGTGACCAGCGCGGTCCTTCGACTAGCATTAGGAATGTTAAAACTAGCGCTAATGAGGCCTCGGTGATTAGCGACATTGTTGTTCCGACGCCGCTGAGAAAGTTCTGTCCAAAGTTTGCCAGCCACGACGTTGCATTTCCTTGTATTGAAACAACCATTTGATCAATCTGCGATTCTAAATGATAACGCGATACTATAGCACCAAAGCCCTTCCATTGCGCCGACATTGTTCGTATCGTATCGGGCAGAGTTTGTAAAAAGCTAATTGTTTGCTGAACTATTGGCGGCACTGCCAAAAACAGAATTGCCGCTAGCATTGCTACAATAACGATAAAAGCGATAGCTGTACTGAGGGTTCGGCTGCGGTTGGGCAGTTTATTAGCCAACCAGCTGACTGGCCCATTGAGAGCTAGTGCTAAGAATGCTGCCGCTCCAATAATTACTAACGCTGTACGAGCATTCCAAATTAATAAGCCTGCTAACCCAAAGCCGATTACTACCAGCCAAAAACGTACGAATGTTATAGTGTCTATCTCGATTTTAACCTTCATATTTTCAGTATAGCGCTTTATTGTTAAAAACTAAAATTTGCTATAATGTGCTTATGGCTTTTTACGATAAAACCATTAAAGAAACACTAGTTGAACTTGAATCAACCACCAAAGGATTATCCGATATCGAGAGCGATGAGCGGTTACGCCACTACGGCTTAAACACGATCAAGGTCAAGTCTGATCCGCTTTGGCGTAAAATTGTTGAGCCGTTCAAGTCGGTTTTTATGACAGTGCTGATAGTGGCGGCAATTGTTAGTTTGTGGCACAAGTCGTATTTTGATGCTGGGTTGATTATTTTTATCATGGCGGTGAACGCAATTATTTATTATGTGCAACGATTTTCAACTGAGCGGATTTTGCGATCGCTGCAAAAACAGTCTGTTGCTGAAGTCGAGGTATTGCGAAAAGGGCGGCGTGAGATGATTGCTGCGACACTACTAGTTCCGGGAGATGTAATAATACTTGATGAGGGTGACAAGATTCCTGCTGACGCTCGCGTCTTTGAAGCGCGTTCGTTCCGAGTTGACGAATCGCAATTAACTGGCGAGTCGCTGCCGATTGAAAAAACTTGTGCTGTCCTGCCGAGCGACCGCGAAATTTACGAACAATCCAACATGGTTTTTCAAGGTTCATTTGTCGTTGGCGGTACTGCCATGGCGATAGTAACCGCTACTGCGAACGATACCGAGTTTGGCCGTTTGAGTGATTTATCGTCTGGCGATCACAATGTCAATCCTGTACAGCAGAAAATCGATAGGCTTATCACGCGTATAGTGGCTGTTATCTTGGGCATTGCTTTATTTGCTTTTTGGTTGGCGCTAGCTCGCGGTGTTGAATGGAGCGAAGCATTGCGTTTTGTGATTGCTCTCAGTGTCAGTGCAGTGCCCGAGAACTTACCAATTGCTATATCAGTCATTTTAGTATTAGCAATGCGTCGGATGGCTCGCCGTAAAGCATTGGTTCGAACTATGGGCTCAATCGAGTCAATCGGCGCCATCACTACTATTGCCACCGACAAAACTGGCACACTAACGCGCAACAAATTATCGGTTCAAGAAATTTGGCACCCGCGCCACAACGAAAAACGTATTTTGCAGACACTTGCTGCTAGCACGCTGTTAGGCCAGAGAAAAACTGCTGATCCGCTTGATAAAGCTTTCGCTTCGTTCATTAACTCGTCCGAAGCGACTCCCAAACTTGGCCAGCCTTTGCGGGAATTTACATTTGAGCATTCAATGGCGATGAGCGGCAATTTGCGGCATAATGGGGCTAAGTATACTCTAGCTGTCAAAGGAGCACCAGAGAAAATCGTTGACCATTGCGATATCACCGAAGGCGAACGCGAGAAAGCTTTAGTTGAATTACATCATCTGACTGGACTTGGTTTTCGAGTAATTGCGCTAGCACATGCGTCGCTCAATAAACCAATTGACTCGCTTGAAAGTATTCCAGATAATACGCCACTGGTTTTTGATGGTTTTGTCGGCGTGGCAGATACACTGCGGCCAGAAGCTAAAGGCGCCATTGCTCGCGCGCAAGCCGCTGGTATCAGCGTGCGTATGGTCACCGGCGACCACTTCGAGACAGCTTATCATATCGGTAAGCAGCTTGGCCTAGTCGAGCATCGTAACCAAGTCTTTGATAGCCGGCAGATTATTACATTATCTGACGATGAGCTAGCTGAAAAGTTGCGCACTATCCGTGTTTGCGCGCGTGTTTTGCCCGAGCATAAGCATCGCATCCTTGAAGTGCTCAAGCGCGATAATATCACTGCTATGACTGGCGACGGTGTCAATGACATTCCGGCGCTGACTAATGCTCATGTTGGTGTCGCTATGGGAGCAGGGGCACAAATTGCCAAGGACGCGGGCGATATCATCTTGCTTGATAATAACTTTCGCTCAATTGTTTCGGCTATTCACGAGGGTAGAACTGTCTATGCTAATATCAAGCGCATGGTAACGTATCTGTTAGCGACTAACCTCGGCGAAGTTATTGTGTCGCTGAGCGCATTGATTTCTGGTCTACCGCTGCCGCTAGCGCCTGTGCAGATTTTATGGGTTAATTTAGTTACCGATAGCGCTATGGTGATTCCGATTGGACTGGAGCCGGGCGAGCCTCGGAATATGCTAGAGAAGCCAAAACGCGCTAACGCGCCGCTGCTCAGTAAATTTATGACTTCGAGAATATTGTTGATTGCCATAATTATGTCATCAATGACGCTGGGATTCTATATTTATTTCAATCAACGCTTTGGTGCTGACTATGCTCGGACAATTGCTTTTTGCTCGCTGGTAACCGCACAGTGGGCTAGCGCTATCGAGGCGCGCAGTGATTACGAATCATTGATCGGTCGTCTGCGCAAGCGGAACGCACCTTTCATTGTTGGACTAATCATCGCTGTCACGCTGCAGATTGCCGCCCTAGCTACACCACTTGGACGGTTGCTGCATGTTACGCCAGTAGACAACACGCATCTTCTCTTAGTGACTGTCTCTGCTCTCATTATACCTATCGTCTTGATTGAACTGCATAAATGGGTAGGGCGAAAGTTCTTTGGTAAGCGACCGAATCTTCAGCGAATTACCAAGCGTCTTAAACGGCCGCTCAAGAAAAATAAAAAGTTTGCTAATTAATTCCGGCGCTTGATATGTCCACGCAATAGTTCTAAATCAGCTAGGTCTTTACGACGAGCCATCTTTCGTTTGGCAGCAATCAGCCGGTCGGTCGAGACCACGGGTATCCCATCGATGGTTTGCATATCTCGCTGTAATGCTGTCAAGGAATTACCCATCCAACTTTTTAGCAGATTGTATTGTTCATGTACCAAAATTCGCTTGCCGCTAGTTAGTGTCACCTCGCGCCAATGTTTCTTGCGTGCAAAACGGTCATAAACTTCGCGCGATACTACTAAATCAACATTAGGTGTATCGCGCAAATGCATCATATCAAGTACGGCACCGCCGACCACGATATACGAATCGCTAGCGATTTTAAGGTCTCTGATCATTTCAATTGCCGAAGCCTGTTTCTGATGCGCCAATGCCAGAGACAATGTTGTGTAAATGTTGCGGCTGCCAATTATATCGGTAATGCCATAGATATCAAACTGGCTGCGCAATCCCGGTGACACGTGCGCAAAAGCAATCGCGATACCATCTTCGCCAAGCTCGCGGTACAAACGTTTGAGCGCTTCAACCGCTGTATAGTCGATATCGTCAATCGCTCCAGCGTCAATCACCACATATGTTACTGGATGTTTAGCGCGATGAATAGCTCGCCGTAACCGTTCAGCGAAATAATTAATATTCTCGAAAAAAAGCGATTCGCCGAATGCATAAACTAACGTATCTTTTGGCAAAGAGCCTATCTTATCTTTTACCCGATCAGCCGCCCATGATGACAGCTCGCCATCGCGCAGCAGCACAGCGTCATCAGGGTGGTACTGCCGACGCAATCGTTCCATCAGCGAGGCTGCTACCGCTACCAAAATACCTAACTGTACACCGAATAGTACCGTACAAGCTAAAGCAACTAGCGCGATCATAAACTCCTCATGATGGACAGCCCACAAATAGTGCAATTCCCGAAAACGAATTAAGCGTAAACCTGCCGTACAGACTATCGCTGCTAGTGCTGCTAGCGGCACGTAGTGTAACAAAGTACCGCCAAAAACGATCAACGCCATCATTGCTAAGCTGGCAACAATACCGCTCAATTGCGAACGCATACCCAGCGAGTCGGCTAACTGGCTGCGCGGCGGCGAGGCACTAACGGTATAGCCGTGGAATAGAGCTGAAGCAATATTAGCTATTCCAAGGGCTGCTGTATCTTGGTTGGTCTGGATTTTATCGTCGTGCTCGCTACCAATGGAACGCGCTGTCATAGAACTCTGGACTAGTACTACGAGCACAATTGATAATACGGTTGGCATAATTGTATTTAGCATCTCGAGCGACACCGTGGGCACTATTAAGTTTGGTATGTTGCTTGGTAGCGAACCTAAAAACTCTACGCCGTACGCATCGACGTGAAATACTATTGCAAATACTACAGCCATAGCGATACCGATTAGTTCGCTCGGTATTCGCGATGATCGCCAAAACAACACTACACCTAGCACCAAGAGCGCTAGCGTAGCGGTCATCCAGTTGATTGAACTAGCTTGCGCGGTAATTGACGCTAAATGACTCCAGAAACCGCCTGATGCTTTCAAGCCTAGTAGAGCTGGTATCTGTGTAACAATTAGCTGTACTCCTACGCCTGCCATGAAACCAATCATCACTGGCCGCGACACCAGATCTGCCAAAAAGCCAAATTTGAATAATCCCAGCAATAGTAGCAGAACGCCTGATAGTAACGTCATCGCTGCGATCACATTAACATATTCTGGCGTACCTGTTTGCGCCACTAACACTGCACCTGACGCTAGTAGAATGGCCGTCGCTGAATCTGCGCCAACCACCAATCGATGTGAGTATCCCAACAACCCAAATACTAGCGCGCCAATAATTGTCGTATATAAGCCAGTCTCGGGCGGCAGTCCGACGATTACCGAAAAAGCCAACGCATTGGGAACATTCACGACGGCTATCAACAACGCCGTTATGATATCATGCCGCAAGTAAGATTTCTTGTACCGCAATATGCTCGGCAGAGACACTTTTCGCATATCTATTATACTAATGGTATTTGGGGGTGGCGTCAATAAAACAAAGTAAGCTATGAATTTGCTAAATGTCGATACTATTCATAAAAATAAACCGCTTAGGTTATCCAGATTTGAGCGGTTTATGATATTTTCGTTTGCATAATTTGGCTGGGTCGGCAGGATTCGAACCTGCGAATGCTGGGACCAAAACCCAGTGCCTTACCACTTGGCGACGACCCACTAATAAACGAGCGTGCAACAAGTATTATACCACGCTCATCAACGATATGGAAATTACGACATAGAATATAATCGCACCCATTCCTCGGGATCCAATTCTGACGGTTTGCGTTCAGGGTTGATGCTGGCTTTGGTGCGCGGTATGGCAGCGAAGGCTTTTTGCGAGGCGTAGCATTTTGCGACGAAACTTTGGTACTCGTCGCGTTCTAATGTAGGCAAGAGCGGCTCGGGTCGCGGTTTCAGCTCTAACAGCACGGTATCGACTGCTGGCGGCGGTGTGAAATCTGTGCGGCGTAGCGGTCGGCGGATTCGTGTCTGCCACCATGGAGCTAGTTGTGTGCCTAATTGAGAGGTAAAGTGCCAGTCGCTCGGTACTATTTTTTGCGCGAATTGTTTTTGGACGATCAGGTAGATTGCTTGAGGTGTATGCGTTTCATCGTTGTTGGTCAATTTGCGTACTATGTCGGCGCTCAAGTGAAAGGGAATATTAGCAAAAACTTTGTATGGTTCATCTGGTAATTTCGCTAGCAGAAAATCCTGTGCTATTACTTTGACGTTTTTGTGCCGGCGCATATTTTGCTGTAGTTTGTTGAGAATACCTGGTTCGTTTTCGTATGCTAAAACTTGCCGGCATCGGCGTGCTAACACTGCCGTAATGGCGCCGCTGCCAGCGCCGATATCTATTACCAAATCGCCGCGGCGTATGTTGCTGTGGCCTATCAGCTCGGCAATCAAGCGCGGATTACGCAAAAAATGCTGCGAATGGGTGGCGACTTGGCGTCTCATAATGTGATTTTACCACGAAAAAGCGGCTAATCAGTTGGCAATATTTACCATAACCTTTATAATATAAAGTTATGAATGCACACGAAAAACACTCGATAAAGCAATATTTGCGTGCGGCAGACTATCTGACGGTGGGGCAAATATTTTTGGCAGAAAATCATCTGCTGAAAAAGGAATTAACTTTTGACGATATCAAATCGCGGATTCTCGGACACTGGGGAAGCGGGCCAGGTATTAACTTTGCTTATGCGCATCTCAGCTATTCGGCCAAGAAACATAATAAGGACATGATGTTTGTACTGGGGCCAGGTCATGGCTTCCCGGCATTGCAAGCTAATCTGTTTTTGGAAGGTACGCTTGCTAATTTTGATCCGTCGATGGAGACCAATCTGGATGGTATTCGCAAACTATGTCGCGAATTTAGCTGGCCGTACGGTTTTCCGAGCCATTCTAATCCCGAGACGCCGGGCGTGATTCTAGAGGGCGGTGAACTTGGTTACGCGCTCAGCACTAGTTATGGTGCAGCGATGGATAATCCTGATTTGACGGTAGCTTGTTTGGTCGGTGACGGTGAAGCCGAAACTGGGCCGACGGCTGGCGCTTGGCATCTCAATAAGTTGCTTAACCCGCGCAAAGATGGTGTTGTATTACCAATTCTTCACCTCAACGGTTATAAGATTTCGGCACCGACTGTTTTTGGCCGAATGAGTAATTACGAACTGATGACGCTCTTTAGCGGCTACGGTTATGAGCCGCGCATTGTTGACGCTACAAAAGACGGCGTCGATCCGCACGACGAAATGGCAAACGCGCTTGAGTGGGCGCACAATTTGGTTGCCGAGATTCGTGCTAGTACGGACACAGAAGCGCCGCGCATGCCGATGATCATCATGCGAACACTAAAGGGGTGGACTGGGCCGAAGTTTGTCGAGGGTAACAAAATCGAAGGTAACTGCCTAGCACACCAGACAGTGCTTAGCGAAGCGAAATCCGACCCCGAGCAGCTCAAAATCTTGAATCAATGGCTCAAGAGTTATAAGTTTGACGAGCTATTCAACGAAACAACAGGCTTTGGTGATTTTGTCAAGGATATCTTGCCCGAACAACTAGAGAAGCGCTTGGGTATGTCGCCGCATGCTCGTGGCGGCGCAACTGTTTATCGGCCGCTGGTGCTGCCAGATGTCGAGCAGTTCGCTGAAGACGCCGAAATTCCTGGCACCATTGGCTCTAGTAGTATGCGCCGGGCTGGCGCTTACTTGACCGAGGTCTTTCGTCTCAACGCCGAGAGTAAGAACTTCCGTTTCATGAGCCCAGACGAGACTTATTCCAACAAGCTTGACGAGATATTCCAGGCTACTAGCCGCAGTTGGCAATGGCCGATCATGGAGTGGGATAAGGATCTGTCGCGTGATGGCCGAGTCATGGAAATGTTGTCCGAACACAATATGCAGGGCTTGATGCAAGGCTACGTACTAACAGGCCGCCACGCTATATTCGCTAGTTATGAAGCATTTTTGCAAGTCGTCGGCAGCATGGTTGACCAGTATGCTAAGTTTCTCACCCAAAGCCGTAACGTCGAATGGCGAGGTACCATACCTAGTATCAACTATATACTGACTTCGAGCGGGTGGCGCCAAGATCATAATGGTTTCAGTCACCAGAATCCTGGCTTTATCGACGATATTCTACGCCGCCAGAGTAATTTCAGTGATGTTTACTTCCCATCGGACGGTAATGTCACGCTAGTTTGCTTAGAGCATATGCTGTCAAGCGTTCGTCAGATTAACGCGCTGGTGGCCGGTAAGACTCTCGAGCCGCGCTGGCTGTCGCCAGAACTCGCTCGCCAACAGGTCGATGCTGGTCTGATGGTTTGGGATTTTGCTAGCGATGAACATCCTGATCTAGTTATGGCCGCTTGCGGCGATTATCCGACCAAAGAAACTATGGCAGCTATTGATATTGTCAAAACGCATTGCCCGAACGCTAAAATTCGCTGTGTTAACGTTTCGAGTCTGACTACTGTTGGCTTTGGTACGTTGCGTCGCGTTGCCGACCAAAAGTTCTTTGACAAGGTGTTTACAGATGATAAGCCAGTTATCTTCAATTTCCATGGCTATCCGCAGACAGTCAAATCGATTCTCTTTAACTATGCTGTTGATTCGACGCGCTTTGATATTCGCGGCTACAAAGAGATCGGGTCGACGACCACGCCGTTTGATATGCATGTTCGCAATGAAACCAGCCGCTATGATTTGGCGATTGCTGCATTCCGCCAGCTGGGCCGCAATGGTATCATTCCTTTTGAGGAGGCCGAGCATTTGGCTTCGATCTACCAGGGCAAGATTGACGAGAATACTGCTTATATCAAAGCTAACGGTGTCGATTTGCCAGAAATTGATGCTTGGGTGTGGCCAGCAGCGCGCGGACTAGACGAGGCAAAAGAGGAAGCCTGGCACGGGCAAACAAATTAACGTAAAAAAGAGGGGTGGGAAATGTCATTACTACTAATCGCAAATCCAGGCAGCGCTAGCCGCAAATACGCGCTGGTCGACGACAAGCTCAAAGAGGTTGCTGCGTTACATATCGAGCAGAGCGGCAGCGAATTAATCGCGACGCTGCGTACTGGCGGCGATATGCGGCAAGTACCGCTTGGTTTTGCTGACATTTCCCAGTCGGCCGCACATTTGTATGGTATTTTTAACCGCGAACATTTACTGGAAAGTCCTAGTGATGTTCGCGCGATCGGCTTGCGGATCGTTGCGCCGAGCAACTATTTTCTCAAAGACAGGCTTGTTGACGATGACGTTGTCCAGCATATACGCGATATTTTGCCGCTTGACCCGATTCACGTCTCCGGTACGTTGCAAGAGCTAGAAGCTCTGCGCTCGTCGCTGCCGACTGTACCAGTGGCGCTAATTTCGGATAGTGCTTTTCACGCTCGCAAGCCGAGCTACGCCTGGAACTATGGTATCAATCTGCAAGACGCTGATCGCTTCGAGATTAAGCGTTTTGGTTATCATGGTTTGTCGGTTTCGTCTGCCATTAATGAACTGTGGAATCGCGGCAAATTACCACCAAAGGTCGTCGTCTGTCATCTAGGTAGCGGCTCGTCGGTGAGTGCAGTTTTTCACGGGCGCAGTATCGACAACACCATGGGTTACTCGGCGCTAGAGGGGGTAATTATGGCAACGCGTACCGGTTCTATCGATTACACTGCTGCTATGGCGCTCAAAACTAAACTTGGTCTCGATGATGATCAGTTTGAGCATTATCTTGATGAGAAGGGCGGCTTACTCGGACTCAGCGGAACTAGCGATATTCGTGAAATTCTTGATCGCGAAGCTAATGGCGACCATATTGCTCATCTAGCGCTGATGACTTTGATTCACAGTGTCCATAAGGCTATCGGTGCGATGGTGGTCGCCATGAACGGCGCCGACTTGCTGGTATTTACTGGCACGGTAGGGGAACGTTCGGCGAATTTGCGCCGGCGCATCGTTGCTCACTTGGAATGCCTCGACTTCATACTTGATGGCAATCGTAACAAATCATGTCTTAACCCGACCGAGTTCACTAGCATCTCGCAAGCGGCAGTCAGTAAGCCGATAATTGTCATACCGACAGATGAAGGCGTCGAAATCGCTCGCCACACTGTTAAGTTGCTAGCGTCATAATTTTGGTCGTTGGAAAGGTATGCGTTATTGTTATGGAGACGCCTTTCGTGATCTCTACCAAACAGTATCTTTCATTTTGTTATAATAAGTACGATGAAAAGACAGTCACTCGAGACTATTCACCTTGACAAAATCGTTGGCGGCGGGCAAGCGCTAGGGACGCTGGCCGACGGGCGCAAATGCTTCGTATGGGGCGGATTGCCCGGCGAGACCGTCACTGTTCGCATTACCAAAAAGAAGTCGCACCTCGTCGAAGCAGTTGTCAAGGAAGTGGTCTCGCCAAGCCCCGACCGCATCCAGCCGCGCGACCCGGATAGTTATCTTTCGACCAGCCCGTGGCAAATCATGCCACTGGAAGTTGAACAAATATACAAAGCACAGCTAATCGACGACGCGTTCGCATTGCACAATGTTACATTACCAGCGGCGATTGACATTTATTGTGACAATGTTGCATATGGTTATCGCAATAAAGTTGAATTTAGCTGGTACAGCGAATCGGTAGTATTCCGAGCGGTGTCTCAGAAAGAACCTGGGGCTGTCTCGGGTTTCGGATTATTTTCTGATGATACCCGAGGGGTAAATACGCATAGTGACCGCGATGGTCTATCTGGCGATACACTTGACTTGGCATTTTTCCGCCGCGGCAGCAAGGGTAAGATTGTCGTTGATAGCACCAGCTTGGCACACCCTGCAATCAATAGCCTGGCACGGGCGATCCGTGATTTACTGCGCCATAAACGCGTCGCGGCTCGCCAACTCAAGACCTTGCTCGTCCGCTGCGATCAATCGGGAAGTTGCGTATGGCAGTTGTATATTAAAGATCGCTTGCCCGAAATTATCACCGCCGACGAAGCCGCCAAGTTACCGGCTCAGGGCGGGGAAATTATCTATTCCGATCCGCGCTCGCCAGCCAGCCGCATCACTGAACGCTTGGCGCATTTCGGCAACACCACCTTGATTGACGCTATCCTTGGCATACCATTCCGCTACGTTTGTGAAGGCTTCTTCCAAGTCAACATTCCGGTTTACGAGCAGGCGCTGCGCGATATGCAGGAGTGGACAGGGCGCGATTATAGTGATCAACAGCGAGTAGTATCTCAGAAAAAATCTGGGCAACATAGAGAAAGTAAGCAGCACGGCTCGTCAAACTCTTTTTCTGAAGGCTTTGCCTTTCCGGCAAAGGCGCGCCAAGAGCGCCAGCTAGATCAGTTAGCGGCGCGCCGGCCTGAAGAGAAAGATGTTTGCGAGACGGGCGAGCCAACCCTTGATCTCTACGCTGGCGTTGGCACCATCGGCCTGACCATTGGCGACGGCAACGTCACGCTGGTGGAAATCAACGAACACGCTGTCGCCGAAATGCAGCGCAACATCGCCGAACTTGACCGCACCGACGCTCGCGCTGTCCTCGCTCCCAGCGAACAAGCTCTCAATTATATTACAGGCAAGGAAATAGTCATCGTTGATCCGCCGCGCGCTGGCTTGCATACCGACGTTATTGCAACATTGTTGCAAAAACTGCCGCCGCGCATCATTTATCTCAGCTGTAACCCTGTCACCCAAGCCCGCGACGTCGCTCTGCTCCAGCAAAGCTACCGCATTGTCCATCACCGCGGCTATAATTTTTTCCCGAGAACGCCGCATATTGAGCACTTAATCATTCTTGATAAGAAGCCGTAAAGCTGCCCTTTCTATACAGAGTTTATCTGGCTAATTCGAATGCAAGGCCAGCTAATTGCTGCTATACTATTAGGTGATGTTTGATAAAGCTATTGACGCTATCAATAACGCGCAGAAAATTGTTGTAGTCCAAGCGGAAAATCCTGACGGTGATAGTATCGGCAGTAGCTTAGCCTTGGAAGAAATTTTAAGTGACCTCGGCAAAAATGTTCAGCTGCACTGTCCAGTTGATACACCGAAATACTTACGTTACATTCACGGTTGGGATCGAATAACTAGCGATTTTGACACGAATGCCGACTTAGCAATTATCGTTGATACTAATGCCGAACTATTAATCAGTAAAAGTTTAAGTATGCCAGGTGTGTGTCATTTTCTTGAGACGCATCCCGTTGTGGTATTGGATCATCACGCAACTGATTCGACGCTGACTTTTGATGCTACTCATGTCAACCAGCCGGTAGTTGCAGCTGGTGAACTGATTTACAATCTAGCGCATACTGCTGGCTGGGTAATTAATCCGCAAGCTGCAGAAAATATGCTGATTGCTATCATGAGCGATAGCCTGGGCTTAACAACACAAAATACCACAGCCGACTCGTTTCGTGTCGCTGGCGAATTAACTGCGCTTGGCGCTAGCAACTCAGCTATTGAAGAACGACGCCGCGAATTTATGAAAAAGTCGCCAGAGATTTTGGCATATAAAGGCCGCTTGATTGAACGTATCGAATATTTGCTTGATGGTAAATTAGCTATAATTCATATTCCGTGGGAAGAGATCCAAAAATATAGCGATCAGTATAATCCGAGTGTTCTAGTGCTTGACGAAATGCGTTTAGTCGAGGGGGTTGAAGTGGCTTGCGCTATCAAAACTTACCCTGACGGTAAATTAACCGGGAAATTACGCAGTAATATGCCAGTATCAGAGCAGATAGCTGGATATTTCGGCGGCGGCGGGCACGCTTATGCTGCAGGTTTTCGCGTGTATGACGATTATGCAGTGATTGTGCGCGAACTAGTTGAGGCTGCGGATAAGTCTTTGCGCGGGTAATTTGTCTGTTCTAAATTAAAAAACCGCTAGCGTATGTAGCGGTTTTTCTAATTCTACTATTTATAATTATTTAGTAGATGAATTGTCCGAATGTACCTGGTCTTACTGTACGTTTGTTGTAATTGCCAGCGCGGTAATTCCAGCCCATTTCTGAAACAGTATAACTACCGTCATTATTAACCGACTCAACGTAAGCGACATGACCGTTTGTTACCGCGACAGCTCCAGCGCGCGGTGCGCTACCAGTTGATTTACCAGCAGCTTGGGCGCTGGAAATCCAACCATAACCGGCATTGCCATATACAGCGACGTCTGGGCGGCGGCTGTGAACGTAGTCGGTACACCACATGCCGTTGCCGACGTAGTAGCTTGATGAATTAATCGGCTTTGAGCTATACGATCTCGTAGTAACTGTAGAAGTCCGAGCTGATAGTGTAGAGCTGGCAGCTGCTTGTTGCGCTGCAACGATAGCTGACGAGCGGTCTGGCAAGACCTCTTCTGCGCTAGGAATTCGCAGCTTCTGCCCTATATCAATAGCATTTGGGTTACTAAGCGACTCGTTGGCGTCAAAGATACGCGTCCAGGTTGTATTGTATTTTTCGGCAATTGACGCCAAGCTATCGCCTGCGGCTACTATCGCGTAGGTTGATTGTTCGATTGGTTTTGTTTCGTTAGATTTGTCCTTTGGTGTAGACGCTGGTTTTTTGGTTTTATCGTCGTCAACTCCGCTGGTTTGCTTTTCGTCGGCTTTTGCTAGCAAAGCTTTCTTGTTTTGGGTAGCTAGCAGCGGTGTTCTCCTTGCGATTGTTAATTTATTTTTATTTTGCTGTGCGAGTAGTAGCGAGCGGCCCGTACTCGTTTCGGCATAGGCTGGGTGCGTTGCTATTAAGCATATTGCACCAGCGGCACCGAGTGTCGTCAAGACCCCGTATAAACGCATAATTGTCTCCTTGGTTAAATACCCCCACGGATAGGCTAAACTTCAAATACTCGTGGATTTATGTCCTGGCTTATTATTGTTTTAATCGTAATTTTCACAGGACATGAGACCAATCATAGCAAAACGTAGTATTTTGGTCAATAATTTTATAGTGGTAATGCTACACTACCTCTGGAAAATTAGGTGGACTTTCTAGTTATTTTTTGGTATAATCGTAGACGTTTTATTAAATCAATGTTGGGAGACGTCAAGTCGCTTGTACCACAGAAAGGATTAAATATCTGATGGCTAAAAAAGCCGAACTATTAGAAAAAGCTGCTGAGCTCAAGCTTGACGTCAGCGAAAAAAATACTATAGCCGAGATTGAAGCGGCCATCGCTGCCGCTGAAAAGCACTCAGTCCGCGAAGCTACAATTGCCAAAGCTGGTAAGCGCAGCGCCAAAGCTATCGAAGAGGCTGAAGCTAAAGCTGAAAAAGAAGCTCGCAAAGAAGCTGGCGACACTACGCCGCAGGGCGACGCTGAAGCGGCTGTCAAAAAAGGTCCAGCGCCAAAAGTTCGTCCGTTGATTGAACGCCGCGGCAAAGCTTACCGCCAGGCTGCCGAAAAAATTGAAAAAGACAAAGCTTACACGCTCGCCGATGCTATCAAACTTGCTACCGAAACCAATCCGAGTAAATTTGACGCTAGTGTTGAAGTTCACGTTCGTCTAGGCGTCGATCCGCGTCAAGCCGACCAAAATATTCGTTCGACCGTAGTTCTACCTCATGGTACTGGCAAGACTGTTCGGGTAGTCGTTTTCGCAGCTGACACTGATGCTGACAAAGCCAAAAAAGCTGGTGCTGATCTGGCTGGTGATGAGGCTATCGTCAAACTTCTTGACAAGGGTACGCTTAATTTTGACGTCTTAATCGCTACGCCGGCCTACATGCCAAAGCTCGGTAAGTACGCTCGTTTGCTCGGCCCGAAAGGTTTGATGCCGAACCCGAAGAGTGGTACTGTCTCGACCGACGTCGCCAAAGCTACCGAAGAAGCCAAAGCTGGCAAGGTAGAATATCGTGTCGACAAGCAGGCTGCTATCCATTTAAGTGTTGGTAAAGTTAGCTTCGGCGCTGAAAAATTGCTTGAAAATGCCAATACCTTCTTTGCTAGCTTGCAGGCACAGAAGCCATCCTCTATCAAGGGCGTTTACATCAAATCTGTTGCCGTCACTACCACTATGGGTCCAGGCATCAAAGTTGATTATCAAGCAAAATAAACTCGTATAATTTCAGAGCGAGACCTAGCATCTCGCTCTATTTTTAGAAGGAGGGGAGGGATGAGACAATATCTTGATTTACTTGACCGTATTCTAGCAGAAGGCGTCGAAAAGCATGACCGGACAGGTACTGGTACGCTCAGTATCTTCGGGCATATGATGCGTTTTGATTTGCGCGAGGGCTTTCCGTTGCTTACTACTAAAAAGCTCTTTACCAAAGGCATCTTCGGCGAGTTGATTTGGTTTTTGCGCGGCGATACCAACGTACACTGGCTGCAAGAACGCGGAATTCATATCTGGGACGAGTGGGCTAATGAGAACGGTGATCTCGGTCCGGTTTACGGTGCGCAGTGGCGGGCATGGCCAGCGCCTAATGGTGAACATATTGACCAGATTGCTAACGTCATTAACCAGCTGCGCGTTAATCCAGACTCACGGCGGCTAATCGTTATCGCTTGGAATCCTGCCGAAGTAAGCAACATGGCTTTACCGCCATGCCACATGTTATTTCAATTCTATACCGCACCCGCTGATCCTAATGATTCCGACCAGCGGCGCTGGTTATCGTGCCGGCTTGACCAGCGATCATGCGATACATTTCTGGGCGTCCCATTCAATATTGCTAGCTATTCATTATTGACTATGATAATTGCACAGCAGGTTGATATGCGGCCGCGTGAATTTATTTGGATGGGCGGTGATGTCCATTTGTACCTGAACCATATTGAGCAAGCAAAGCTTCAGTTGACGCGCCAACCGCGTCCGTTACCAACTCTCGATATCATGCCAAAACCATCAATCGATGATTATGATCTTGATGATTTCAAATTAAAAAATTACGATCCATGGCCAACCATCAAAGCGCCAATTTCAGTCTAAATAGCAAGAAATAGCAGCTTACTGCGTTGCAAGACTACTTTTCATATATCGCAAATATATAAGGATAAGCGTTAGCGTCATCAGCAGTATGCGTTTCTTCTGATGTTTTACGCCAAGTATCGTCAAGCTCGGGGAAAAATGTATCCGCTGGAAGTTCTGCGTCGACTTCTGTAGCGTATATTCTACTTACCACATTTGATTTGAGCGCTGCCGCGTAAACGGTTGCGCCACCAATGATGTATATGTTATCTGTAATTGCCATTCGCAGAGCGCTTTCTAGCGAGCTAGCTGTTGCGACGCCGTCTAGCTTAGAATGAGTCAATACAATATTTTGGCGATTTGGTAACGGGCGGCCAATAGATTGGTAAGTTTTGCGCCCCATAATCACCGTGCCACCAGTCGTCAGTTGGCGAAAATGCTGCAAATCTGCTGGCAAACTGCGCCCCCACGGCAGTTTGTTGTCAATGCCAATACCGCGCCGGCGATCGTAGGCGACTACTATATTGCACTGTTTTTTCTGATCGCGTCCCATCAACTTAATCATATCACATGCTAGTTGTGTAAGCGGTAGCGGTGAATGTATAATGAGACTACGATGAAAACAAACTCCGCCGATTTATCATCGCCAACTGGTATTTATAGCGATAGAGAAATCACCGCAGCGCTAGCAAACGGGCATATCGTTTGCGATCCAGTGCCTGCGCGTATCAATGGCAGTAGTATTGATGTGACGCTTGGCTATTATTTTTATAGAGCTGGCGGGCAAGGAGAAGGGGGATTATTTAATCCATTCGACGAAACCGATGTTCGGCGTTACTTTGGCGAATATAAAGTCGCTAAGCCGTGGCGCGAAGTTCGCCACCGAATTACTGATCAAGGTGTCGCGGGCATTGATAGCATCAAAGGTATTAATGACAATCATCCGGTCATCGTCTTGCGGCCAAACGAGCGAATCCTAGCGCATACTCATGAATTTATCGGCATTCTGCCGCCAGGTACTACCAGTATGCAGGCTCGTAGTACTACTGGCCGTATCGGCATCTCGGCTTGCTACTGCGCTGGTTGGGGCGACCCAGGCTATATTAACCGCTGGACCATGGAGGTTCATAATCTCAACGAAAATGAGTACATCGTGCTACCAGTCGGCTACCGTATAGCGCAGATTGTTTTTAGTACTACCGGACCAGTGGCTACCGAATACGCTAAGGCCTCTGGTAATTATCAAGCTAATATTAGCGCTGATCTTGCTGCTGTTAAGGCTGCTTGGCGGCCGTGGATGTTATTGCCGCGAGCTTATGCTTCGCCGGTAGAATTGCCGCAACCTGTCGCTGGCCTTAGCGAAGGATTACTGTAAAGGCCGGAGATTATGCAATGAGCGGTACTTATATCGTCATCGAGGGTAATGACGGTACAGGCAAATCAACCCAAGCTGAATTGCTAGCTGATTACTGTCGCCAGCAAGGCCGGGAAGTGATAATTGTAGAGGAGCCGGGCAGCGACGACCCAGATAAAACCACGCCCATTGCTAGCTACTTGCGCTCGCTAATCAAGAACGGCACTCTAGCCCGCGATCCTGAAATCAACCTAGCGCTATTTAGCGCTGCTCGCCGCGAACTATGGCAACAAAAAATTGCGCCATCCTTAAATCGCGGCGCTGTTGTCATTTCGGCGCGTAACTATATTTCAACTTTAGCCTATCAAGGTTATGGCGAGGGAGTTAATACGGATCATATTATGGCAATTACTAAGCTTTTTACAGCCGAACGCTACATGAAGCCGGACTTCGTTATTATTTTAGCTCTTGACAACGAGAGCGAGCGTAAAAAACGGATTGCTAAGCGTAGCCAAAGTATAGACACTTCAGATACTTTCGAGTCGCGCGGCAGTAATTTTCAAAAACGTGTTGATGCCGCTTATCGTACAATTGCTAGCAAATTGCCTTCGTCTCATGTTATAGAATGTTACAGCAATAGTTATTACAAGACAGCCGAGCAAATAAACGTTGAAATTCAATCAATTGTTCAGCAGCTCTAATTCAATTATATCCAGCTCTTTCAAAAGATGCTCAAGCTCGTGGAATAGTTTCTCGCCGCCTTCGTCTGATTGGCCGTTGGTTTCATAGCTATTAGGATTCAAGCGGCTCATACGGTCATGGATGTCGTTGAGAACTCCTACGAATAGTTTGCGCGTTTCACGAGCTTCTTCGTCCAACTCTTGCTTTTTAGGATCGTCATCGGGCAGCTTGTAGTAGCCTTCCTTTTTGAGTTTAGCATCAATATATTTGTAAGCAATATGTGCGATGTCGCCAGTTCGCGATCGTTGGCGCTCATCTTTAGTCAAAAACTGAAACTCGATAGGAATATTGATTATTTCGCCAGGCTTGTACGGATGTTCTTGCCTTGTGATAAACGTTACCTTTGAAACTTCCATCTTTTTGTATCCTTTTTTTTCGATGTCCGCTTCAGTTTGTTCTTTTATTTGAATTTGCGATTTGTCTATACCAGATTCGGTTAAAGTTTGGGTCATAATCTCGACGTAATCGCTAGCACCTTGGATGTAGATGGCGGATTTTTTGCTAGTTGCCTTTTGCAGCTCGACATTTGGCAGGTCAGAAAGGATTTGCACTATTTCGGCAAAGTTTTTCGCCGATGATTCTATGTCTGGCGAGATATCCATCAGAGCAAATGGATCCATAGGCATATTGCCATTATCACGATCTGATTTATCAGCATACGAGCCGACAGATTTCAAGCGGTAATTGCCAGAGGTTAGGCGACCGCTGGGCAGTTGAGCTGCGAACTCGCCAACTACGGCAGGACATTCTCCGCTATAATCAGGGCCGACTACAAGCGAAACATCGTATTTGTCGCCGAAAATATTCTCCAATATACGCCTGACGCCGACTGTCTTTATATTGAATAACATGTCTCTTGCTTGCTCTATCGAGGCAAATTTGTTCAACTTTTCGAGGCGAATACGTTTTGCTAGGCCTAGCAGTTTCGAGCCTAAAGCTTCTAATCCTAATACTTCGCACAGCGGAGCATAGAACGATTCCGCTTCTAAGACATCTTGCAACAGCGCGGACTCCCGGTTGGATACTGGATGTTCCAAATTATCAATTAATTCGCAAGCTTTGATAATCACAGATTCGATATTTACAGTCTGCAAGAAGTCTTTCATGTATTCCGGATCTATGCGAGCTTCCGATATAGCCCAAGCTTCTCTTGGAACGACACCCTCGTACCTGTCGGAAATGACGCTGACTATATCTTTGCGGCGATTATTCTCGTTTGGCAAGCTTGCAGCGACTTCGTCGGCTAATGTTTTTCGATGTCTGCCGGCCGCTACCTCAATCTCGTCGAAATCTGACAAGAGATTCCGCATATAGCGTGCTTTATCATGGGGAATTCTGGGATCGGTAAAGTATCTTAATAGCGCTATCCCAGCAGCGTCGCGCGATTCTTGGCTATATTTTCCGTCTGGGTTGCGGAATCGGGATACGATATCATGCAGCATAATTGCATCGCGCGTATCAGGCATAAGATCGCCGGCAAAAGCCTTAACTAATCCATAAACTCTATGAGCATGCTCAATCAGATCAGGACGCTCCCGCGAGGCTGCTCTTAGGTAATTAATAGCTAGGCTGTCAACTAGATCGTCTGAATTATATTTCTCTGGATATTGTTGACTGGAAAACTCCTGCTTGTCAGCAGGGTTAGGCGTATTATGTTCCCCCGTATGAACACCAGGGCTCGCTTTCGTTCTCACGAATCTCTATTGTACCAGAAACGCCTAAATATGTCAAGTATTTGCTCTTGTGTAATGCCGTAAAATTTGCTATAATAGATATTAGACATTGCCAGAGACAGCGGCCGCAGGAGCAATTCTGCTTAATATGCCGCCGAGGGAATCAACTTTTCCTGTAATATAGTCTTTGGCGAGCGCCAAAGTTTTTTGTTGCTCGCCGAATGTCGCCCCTTAACAATACGATCGCATAAATATCAAATAAACCAAAGGAGTATTATCAATGGCAATTTCCAAAGATAAGAAACAAGCTTTGGTTGCAGAGATGAGCGAGTTGTTTGCCAGTGCAAAAGCTATCGCCGTGGCTAAATACCAGGGCACCAGCGTAGCTGAATTGCAAGAGCTACGCAAAGCTGCTCGCGAAAATGGCGTAGTCGTCAAAGTTGTCAAGAACCGCTTGGTGCGCGTAGCTTTTGCCGCTAGCGAGACGTTCAAAGAGACTGATACTTCCGCGCTGCAAGGCCAGCTAATTTATGCTGTTTCTAGCGACGACGAGGTGATGGCTGCTAAAGTCCTTAACGACTTTGCAAAGACTCATCCTAGCGTCGAGCTAGTTGCTGGATTCAGCGGCGAGGGCTTGGCTCAGAGTGCTGCCGATGTGGTAGCTCTGGCTGGCTTGCCGAGCAAGAATCAGCTTATCGCTGAGGCTGTGGCACAACTGCTCAGTCCGGTGCACGACGTCACCAACGCGCTTTCTGGCAATCTGCATGCATTGCTGGACGGCGTGGCAGACAAAGCAACCGCTTAAGCAACCAATCTAATTAAAATTTAACTACAAGGAGAATTACTATGGCAGACCTAAAGAAACTTGCCGAAGAGCTGACTAAATTGACAGTTCTCGAAGTAAATGAACTAAAGAATATCCTCAAAGAAGAATACGGCATCGAGCCAGCTGCTGCCGCAGTTGCCGTTGCTGGTCCAGCTGCCGACGCTGGTGCGGCCGACGCTGATGAAAAGACTGAATTTACCGTCACTTTGAAAGACGCTGGCAGCCAAAAAGTTGCCGTCATCAAAGCCGTCAAGGAGCTAACTGGCCTTGGCCTAGGCGAGGCGAAAGCTTTGGTTGATAACGCGCCAAGCCCAATCAAAGAGAAAGTCAGCAAAGACGAAGCCGAAGCTGCCAAGAAAGCCTTGGAAGAGGCTGGCGCTACCGTCGAAGTCGCTTAATCTCGAATATATTTCCAGATTCGCACGATCGTATTGTTTTAGAAAACGCCTCCAAAATCTGGGGGCGTTTTTGTATGCCTGAAGCGGTCGACGATTTTTACAACGACTTTACGTTCATATCTGTTAAACTTGTGGAAAGATAGCCTAAAGGGTTGACGTTATATCCTGATGCGTTATAATTGGAATGATATTATAAAAACATACAAAGGATTGCGAGACTAGTATGTCAGAATTACCAGAGAAACAAGTCAAGCGGCTCAAGATGCTTATTCAAGACGCCGAGACTAATTTGGCTGCCGCCAAAGAGCTACTAATTAGCATAATGGGCGAAGATGGGCAAGTCGTTATGCCAACTAACAGCCGCGAGGATGTTTCGGGCAAAGTTATCGAGGGCGTTTTCGACGGCCAGACGATGGTCGGCCCGGATGGCAAAAATTACCCGGTACCGGCTAATTATGCTAGCAAGTCTAAGCTAGTTGAGGGCGATATCCTCAAACTAACTATCGCAGATGATGGTGGTTTCATTTACAAGCAAATTGGCCCGGTTGCCCGCAAGCAAGTTATCGGTACGCTTACGCAGCATGACGGTGCTTACTATGTTGAAGCGCAAGGCAAAGAATATCGGATTTTGCTGGCGAGCGTGACCTATTTCCGTATCAATGTTGGCGATCAGGTTACTATCATTGTGCCAGAAGACAATCCTGATGCTACCTGGGCGGCAGTTGAAGCAGCTCTATAACCTATAAGTTTGGATCATCACAAATAGGGGTATTAATGCATGATTTAGGCGAGGGAACTTTTCGATTTACGCGAGTCAGCTACGATCCTAATAGTAACTTGCCGTATTTGCGCGTCATGGATAATGGCGGTAAGTTCTGGCGTATGCAGCCGCAAGGCGAATTTACTCTGTCGTTTGATACTAGTACCAAAAAATGTATTGGTTGGTACGATTTGGCAGCTAAGCAATGTCATCGCTGTCCTGGCGACCGCCAGCTTGATGATAAATACGAGCAATGTCCAGAGTGTCAACAGAAGACTGGCTTTAATCCAGCGTTCTATAATACTACCAATATCAGCCAGCAGCAGACTGAGCTTAATCAGCAGCCGCATATCTTGTACTTAGCTTATTTCTCGCCAGAGGTGATAAAGGTTGGCATTTCTTATGCTGAACGCAAACTAGCGCGATTGTTAGAACAAGGTGCCCGCAATGCTGCTATCCTTGAAGTATTTCCTAGCGCTAACATCGCTCGCCAATACGAAGCGAAGATCGCCCGGCTGCCAGGTCTTTGCGAGAGTGTGCAGCTGCGCAAGAAAGCAACAATTCTAGCAAATGAACGCTATGATCCGACGCTAGCCGAGCAGAAATTACATCAAACAATCCAGCGGATCGCAGAGCAGTTAGGCGTTAAATTTGATAACAGCGAGTTCTTGGATTTATCGCCATACATGCTAACTATCGAACCAAAAAGCGATGATCTAACAGAAATAATCGAGCCAAAAATCGCTGGACGCTTCGCAGGGCTAATTGGCGGTATGCTAATTATGCAGCAAAATAGCCGCTTTATTTTCTTACCAGTCAAAAAATATATCGGATACGATATGACTATTAGCCGTACTGTTGAGCGGCTAGATTTAGCGCCAGTTCAAGCTTCGCTATTTTAATCGCTGATTCTGCGCTATAATATAACAAATGGGTAAGGCTTTATATCGGAAATATCGCAGCCGGTCGCTGAGCGAGATTGTCGGTCAGCCGCATATTACGGCGATTTTAGAGCGGGCAATTGCTAACGGAACGACGGCGCATGCTTATTTATTGACAGGGCCGCGCGGCGTCGGTAAAACGTCGATTGCGCGGATTCTGGCACACGAAATTAATCGCTTGCCGTATCGCGATGAATCAACTCATCTCGACATTATCGAGATTGATGCAGCCAGCAATAATTCAGTTGAAGATATCCGTGATTTGCGCGAGAAGGTTCAGATTGCGCCCGTTAGCGCCCCCAAAAAAATCTATATTATTGACGAGGTTCATATGTTGAGTAAATCAGCGTTCAATGCAATGCTCAAAACGCTTGAAGAACCGCCCGAGCATGCTGTGTTTATCCTAGCGACCACTGACGCCGATAAATTGCCAGCTACGATTCTTAGCCGTGTTCAGCGCTTTAATTTCCGGACAATTAGCCAAGACGAAGTTGCCGCACATTTGCGTACCATTGCTGATGCCGAGCAGATTTCTATTGACGACGACGCCCTGCAGCTAATTGCCCGCTATGGGCAGGGAAGTTTCCGCGATAGTATTAGCCTGCTAGATCAAATGCGAAATTTAAGCAGCGAGAAAATCACTGCCGCTATGGTCGAAGATTCGCTAGGCTTAGCAAGTACGGCTGAGATTCGACAGCTGCTAGAGGCTTATTGCGCGGGTGATTTACAAACTATCGCCGATACCTTGCGCGCACTTGAGCATAGAGGCGTGCCAGCCAATGCTATCAGCGAGCAATTACTGCACGAAATCCGCAGCGACATCATCAATAAATCTAATTGCTTGCCGCTGGCCGACAAATTATTATCAAATCAGAAAACCGCTTGGCCGTATGTCAAATTGCTGATAGCGCTTGGTTCTAATACAAATGTTTCTAATTCTGATATTCCTGCGGAGTCAACGCCAGCGCAGCCGGAATCAGCGCAACCAATGGCCGTGAACGAACCAGCGCCTGTTTACGCGCCGCAGCCAGCTAGCGATACTCCGCAAAAAAAGAAGAAAAATGTCCAGCCAAATCAAACAGCTAATTTTGACTGGTCAAAATTTCTTGAGGCTGTTCACGCAGAATCCACTGGCGCCTATAGTTATCTCGCGAAGGGCGGCTACGAATTAGACGATCAGCAGTTAACGATTTTTGCTGGTAAGAAATTTGCTAAAAATCAAATCGAAAAGTCGCTGCCAGTGCTTGCTGGCGCTCTACAGGCACAAAATCTTGACCGTGAAATTATCATCAGCGCTAAGCCAAAACCGCCAAAAGATAGTCAAACTGCCGCCGTTCTTGATATCATGGGCGGAGGAGAAGAGGTGAATTTGTAATGGCCAAGCAAAAAGAAGTCGCTGCCAAAATACCGCCGCAGAGTATCGACGCCGAGATGAGCTTGCTCGGAGCAATTTTGATTGACGACGACGTGCTAGCGGATGTCAGCGAGACGGTAAAACCGCAAGATTTTTACGACAAACGGCACCAGCTGATTTTTAAAAGTATGATGCGCTTATATGAGCAGCACAAGCCAGTCGATCTCTTGACTTTAACCGAGGAACTCAAGAAGACGGATAATTTCGAGACAATTGGTGGCTCTACGTACTTAACCGAGCTAACCAACTATGTGCCTACAGCTGCTCATGCTACTAGTTATGCCGAAATTGTTGCTCAGAAAGCTGTCCGCCGGCGCCTAATCAAAGCTAGCGGCGAAATCAGCGAGTTAGGATTCGACGAAGAAATTCCAACCCAGGAAATCCTCGAGAAGGCAGAAGCTGAGCTATTCAACGTCTCTGACCAAACGATTAAGCAAGATCTGGTCAGTATCGAAACTATCCTCGATGAGAGCTTTTCGCGTATCGAGGAGTTGCACCGCAATAAAGGCCAGCTGCGCGGTATCCGCACTGGCTATCAAGACCTCGATAATATGACAGCTGGCTTACAGCGCAGCGACTTGATTATCTTGGCAGCGCGGCCAGCTATGGGTAAGACGGCGTTTGTGACTAACTTGGCATACAATGTGGCAACTATTGCTAAACTGCCAGTGTTATTCTTTAGTCTCGAGATGAGCAAGCAACAACTAATCGACCGCATGCTGGCCGATGCTGCTGGCGTTGATAGCTGGAATATTCGGACCGGCAACCTCAGCGATGACGACTTTGCAAAAATTAGCGAAGCCATGGGTGAAATGGCCGAGGCGCCGATCTATATCGATGACACGCCAGCGCTCAGCGTTCTCGGTATGCGCACCAAAGCCCGCCGAATCGCGCATAATCAAACGCTCGGGTTGATTGTTGTCGACTATCTGCAGTTGATGCAGGCTAATGGTAATTACAACGGCAATCGCGTCCAAGAAGTTAGCGAGATTAGCCGCGGCTTGAAGATTATTGCTCGCGAGCTGAATGTACCAGTGATAGCACTTAGCCAGCTTAGCCGGTCGGTCGAGAGCCGTACGCCGCCAATTCCACAGCTGGCTGACCTGCGCGAGTCGGGAAGTATCGAACAAGATGCTGATATTGTTACATTTATTTACCGCCCTGGCTATTACGAACCAGACAACCCAGATGTCGCCAATATCACCGACTTAATCATTGCCAAGCACCGCAATGGCCCGGTTGGCAAAGTCCAATTATACTTCCATCCAGAGCGCCTGCGGTTCATGTCACTTGATAAGCGCCACGAATAGCATCTCGCGTGATATAATCATAATTAGTATGCGTAAACCTGCGGATTATACTTTATATAAATATCGCTATGTTTTGAGTTATTTTTGCATCGCTGTAATTTTGGTGGCAGTGCTGTGGATTGGTGCACTGTATACTCCCGGCGGTTTGCGCGATCAGGAAATCAAATCTGTCAGCCAGGCTAGTATGCTGTCGCGCCAAACTCTTGAGCCGTCGATGGTGGTAAATCTACCGTATTATCTACTGCAGCGGCTATCTATTTTTGTGTTTGGTGTTAGCGAATTTTCGATTAAACTGCCGTCAATTGCGCTCGGCACCTTGACGATGCTAGGTATTTTCATGTTGATTCGCGCTTGGTTCAAGCCTAACGTTGCTGTCATTTCGACGATTGTATTGGCGACTTCGACGCATTTTCTGTTTCAGGCGCAAGACGGTACGCCCGGTATTACCTTTAGCGCTGTTGCAGTCTGGCTGATGGTTGCGGGTATGTATGTAACGCGCGGCAAACATTTTCATACATTCTGGAAAGTGCTTGGCGGCGTGTTGATGAGCGTCGCGCTTTATTTGCCGATGGGTGTATACCTGGACTTAATTATAATTATCGTGGCTTTAGTTCATCCGCATATCCGAGCGATTATCAAGCGGCTGCCCAAGAAAAAACTACTCATTGCACTGCTGGTCGGCTTGGCTGCGATGGCGCCTCTAGTTTATGCCTTAATATTAGAGCCAAAAGGTATTGGCAAGGTGCTGCTCGGTTTACCGTCAGACTTCGTGCATCTCAAAACTAATGCGCTGCTTTCGAGCCTTAGCTTGTTTGGTTTTGCTGCTACTGATAGTGCTGCTGATGGTCTGCTGAGGCCGGCTTATGCTATGCCGTTGACGGCTATTGCCTTGCTAGGTTTTTGCCGCCTGGCAGCCACGCATTATACAGCGCGCAGTTATGTTACTATCTTGATGAGCTTGGTTATGGTGCCGCTCGCCTTGCTTAGTTATAATAATCAGTATGTAATATTTGTTCTGATGGTAATTGCAGTTGCTACTGGCTTTGATTTCTTGATTCGTTACTGGTATCGGCTATTTCCTTGCAATCCGTATGCTCGCGTTGCGGGTTTGCTGCCATTGAGTGTGTTAGTTAGCGGATTGATTTATATTAGCGTTAATCAATATTTTAACGGGTATACGTACAATCCGGCTGTTGTTCGCGCCTACAATAGTGATCTATCGCTAGTTAATGCCCAATTGCAGCGTCAAAAAAATATGATACTCTTGGCTGATGCGGCTGAGGCGCCTATTTATAATCTAGCCGCTCACTACAATAAATCTTTGACGGTTGCTACCGAGCTTAATTCCGAAGCAACCCAAACGGTGGCGACACGCACCGCTCGCCGCAAGATTCCGAAAGATTGGCAGTTAGAGAGTATTATAACTAACGCTCGTGCTCAAAATGGCGACCGGCTCTATGTCTACAAAAAATTGCCGTAATAAGTTATAATTGGTAGAGTTAATTTCTGAAGAAGGGGAGTCAAAATGGCCTTGAATCAAATGAAAATGTTGAATGATTTGCGCAAAGCGCAGAAAGCTTTAGCCAAAGAAATTGTCGAGGTTGAGGCGGGCGACGGCGCGGTTATCGTTCAAATTACCGGCGAGCTCAAGATCAAGTCGATTAAGATTAATCCAGAATACGTTGATCTAGATAACATCCACCAGCTTGAACACTGGATCGAGATTGCTATCCGCGACGGTATGGCTAAAGCGCAGGAAATTGCTGCCGAAAAGATGAAACCGCTGATGGGCGGGCTAGGAAGTCTCGGATTATAAACTAATGGCTCTATTGCCAAGCGCGCTTGAGCGTGTTATTGAGGAGTTGGGTCATTTGCCAGGCGTTGGGGCGCGGACGGCTGAGCGCTACGCTTATTTCTTGCTAAAAAACGATTCTCGCACTACTGAAGCGCTAGCGAACGCTTTGCGGCAGTTGCATACTCAGGTCAAAAGTTGCCCGAAAACTTTCGCGCTAATTGATGCTGACCAGGAAGTCTCGCCCTTATATAGCGATCCGAAACGTGATCGCCAGCTAGTTGCTGTCGTTGAAGAGCCGCTAGATGTAGTGGCATTAGAACGTACCGGGCAATTCCAGGGTACTTATCACGTATTGGGCGGAACGATTTCGCCGATTGACGGCGTCGGGCCAGAACAGCTTCATATACCTGAGCTATTGCAGCGATTGCGCGATGATAACGTCGAGGAAGTCATTATTGCTACCAATGCTAGTGTCGAGGGCGAATCGACCGCGCTATTCATCCAGCGCCAAATCAAGGAATCGCACCTAGCTACCAAGGTCTCGCGTTTAGCTCGCGGCATTCCTGTGGGCGTCGATCTAGAGTATGCCGATCAAATTACCCTCGGGCATGCGCTGGAAGGGCGGCGGTTTTTGTAAAAAAAGAAAATAGCCCGCCGAAAACGTGCTCAAACTGAAGTTGGGTTTTTAAGTAGATAAATCAGAATTCCTACATAAAAGCGCCGGTTAAATCGATTGAATAAGCCTCCGATAAGTATCGTACGTCTCATTAATCCGCGTTATTAACACTGACTCGTCGACTGTGTGCGCTTGGTCGAAATCGCCAGGACCGTAGATGACAGTCTCTGCGCCAATGGCCTGGAAGAAGGCTTGATCGGTGCCGCCGTAGCTGACTGCTGTCTCAGCTTCTGGTAGCAAGCGCTGCATGGTTTTCAAGATTTTGGCGTTTGTATCGCACAAAGCAGACGGCACAGGTGTAGCGGGATGCCGCCATGTGCAATCGTAGCGGGCAGCTATCTCGTCAACCCACTTCTCAAAGTCTGCGTCCAGGGGCGGTGTGGTACGGATATCGACCATCACAGAGCTAACACCAGCTGTTTTGTTGTTAGAGTATGACCCTGCAGGCTCAATACGTGTTGGCGTGAAGCTAGGAGCACCCAAAATATCGTGGCTATAGGCGGCATGAAGCTGCTCGCGAATCTCTGGTAAATCATTCAAGAACGACACCACGGCTGGCAGCGAACTATCATAATAAGCGCTCTCTTGCGAGGCGTGGCTTGATGTGCGCTCAAAGATAAATTCAACAAACTTGTTGCCACGATGTCCAATCTCGATTCGATTATCCGTCGGTTCGGCGATGGCGCAGCTAACTTCTTCGTACTGTGTCTTTTTTGAAAAATACTTCGCAAAATCAGCCGACCCAGCACCATCAACCTCTTCGCTAGCAACGGCGACGCACCACACGTCAAGATCGTCACGCCGTTTGTTTGCGTATTCGGCGGTGGCTATCATTTGTAGAGCGACGCCAGCTTTCATGTCGGTGGCGCCTAGACCATACAGCCGACCGTCCGTAACGTATGGTTGCCACGGACTCTGCCGCCAAGCTGACTCATCGCCAGGAGAAACCGTATCAACATGCCCGCACAGAATAAGGGCGCGCTGTGCCGGCTGTTTGCTGGCGCGAATAAGTCCAGTAGTAAAACGTTTCTCGGTAATAACCTTATCGAAATTCACTGATTGCATCCATGACGCGACGAAGCGCAGAATCTCGGTTTCATTGCCTGATATCGACGGGATGGCAATCAGCTGCTCGGTTAATTCAATAATATCTAGCCGTCTGCGTTTTGCGTCTTGTTCCATACCATTACGGTATCACAACAGCCATGCTTTTTGCTACCCTGACCATACAACGGACACTCTTGGCATAATTCCAATGCCTCTGGGGGAACTTCGTCTGCTGATTCTATCTCGCGCCCGCCAAGCCGTTTGGCTATAGGCAGGCTATCTGAATTACAAAATGCATAAGGTGTAATTCCTTCGTCTTGCATTGCCTTAATAATTCTTTCAAATAAAATCGTTCCGACGCCGTGACCGCGTAGGCTATCGTCGACTTTGAGCGAGCCGACTTCAGACATTAGACGGGCGCCGTGCTTGATTGGTTCCATCGCTCCAACGTACCCGACTACATTGTTTGTGATAAAGTTAGCGTCTATAACGTCTTCGGTTTCAGGCAGTCGCAAGGCTACGATATCAGTGTATTTACCAGTGATATCTGCATAAGATACAGGTAGCATCTGCTTATCGCCTGGTTTGCGGCGGTTGACTAACTTAGCAATCGCTTTTATAGAAGTGGACGCCTCATCGTCGCCTTATTGCAAAGTTAGCTCACCTAGCGGCATAATCAACAGTTTAACTTCCGCTTCTTTCGACTTTGGGGCGGTGGTGATTACTTCAGCCATATCTTTATATTATAGCATAAATACTATAGAAATACAAGGGCAGCTAATGTGCTAGTGGCGGCAATGAGATATAATAAATGCTATGAATAATAAGCAAACTCCTGAACTTAATAAAGTTAAACTATTGGTCCGTGAATTACTGGGCGGTGACACTTCAGGTCACGCCGATGACCATGTCGAGCGGGTGGCGCTGCTGGCGGAGCGTTTTGCTAGCGAATGCAGCGAACCGGTGGATTTGCAAGAAGTGTTGTTGACGGCTTGGCTGCATGACGTTGATGATTATAAATTAGTTGGCAAAGAGCAAGCTGAAAAGCTGGAAAACGCCAAGCGAATTATGGCGCAGGCTAGTGTGGCGGGCGGCTTGCAAAAGGCTGTTTTAGAAAACGTTGCGGCGATTGGTTATAGTAAACGACTGAACGGCAAGCAGCCGCAGCGGCTGGCGGGGCAGCTGGTGTCTGACGCTGACATGTGCGATGCTATTGGCGCAGTTGGGATTGAGCGGGCGCTGGTGTATGCTTGCCATCACGGCGGGCGGATTTTTGATCCCACGGTTTGGCCGAATGTTAATCTGGCGGCGCACGAATATAATGCTGATGGCAATACGCATGATACCGACGGCTTCATCAATCACTTTTTCGAAAAGCTACTGAAACTGAAAGGCTTGATGCTGACCAAGCCAGGACGAATAGAGGCAGAAAACCGACAGCAAATTATGGTTGATTTCTTGCGCCATTATTTCCGCGAGAAGAATGCGCCGGAGTGGAGCGAGTTTTTGGAAGAATACTCACGCCGTTGATAGGTAGCTGAAGTGCTTTCTTGTTTATTTCAGTTCTCTGTCTGGAAAGCTGGTGCTCAAAATTTTTAAGCCGGTGTCGACGACTAATTGGCAGGCTTGCTGTTGCGAGAGGGGTGCGAGGTGCTTGTTCTCGCCGCTTGGGTGGAGTGAATATCCAAATTTGCCAAGCGCCAGTAATTCAATTTGGATTCCATGGCTGCAGCAGCAGCTGCTAATTTGCGGCATTGACACTCAGACGCCCGAGGTACCTGAATCGTGGCGACCAGATTACTCGTTGTGGCGACAGACTTTTGAAAAATATGATGTAAATTCAGAAACCATAGTTGTTTGAGACAATATTGCGTAATAGAAAATAATTATTGAAGAGGGCTTTGACTGACATTATTAGCAGCTTGATTACTTGATATAAGATATAATAGTACTTGTGAATAAGCAGTTGCAGCAAAAGCTCAAAACTCTACCACGCAGCCCTGGTGTTTATTTTCATAAGTCGGCGAGCGGCGAGATCATCTATATCGGCAAAGCAGCGGTGTTAAAAAACCGTGTGCGGCAATATTTTCAGAGCGGCAAAGATTTTGACGCCAAAACTCGGGCGCTGGTCGCCGAGATCTATGACACTGACTGGATCGAAACCGAGAGCGAGATTGACGCGCTATTCCTAGAAAGCGAGATGGTCAAGCGTTATATGCCGCGCTACAATATTTTACTGCGTGATGATAAATCGCAAACTTTTGTACGAATTGATATGAAAAGCGAATGGCCGACGGTGACTTTTACGCGCAGCCCTGCTGATGACGGTGCGACTTACATTGGTCCTTTTTATAGTGGCTTGCCAGTCAAGAAGGCGCTGCGTTATTTGCGCAAAATTTTTCCTTATTATATCAAGCCGCCTAAGCGCGAACACGCTAATTTAGAAGAGCAAATCGGTTTGGCGCCTAGCCTTGATATGACCAGCCACGAGTACAAGAAATCTTTGCGTAAGCTGATTAAATACATCGAGGGCGGGCGCGTCAAAATCGCGCAAGAAATTGAACGCGACATGAAGCGAGCGGCGCGCAACCAAGAATTCGAGACAGCGGCGCAACTTCGCAATAAATTGACATATTTGCGCGAGCTGCAGCGGCGAATTATGTTCGGCGATCGCGAGTTCATTAATATTTCGAAGGACCAAGCGCTAGTGCAGTTGGCTGAGTTATTGAGTTTACCATCGCCGCCAGCACGGATTGAAGGTTATGATATATCACATATGAGCGGCACAAATGTAGTGGCCAGTATGGTGGTTTTTACAAATGGCGCTAGCGACCGGACACATTATCGTAAGTTCAAGATGCACGTGCAACGTAACGACGACACTGCTAATATGCGCGAGACTATTAGGCGGCGTTTCAGTAAAAAAAATCGTAAAGATTGGGGGGTGCCGGATTTGCTGTTGATTGATGGCGGTAAAGGGCAGCTTAGTGCAGTACTCGACGAATTAGACAAGCTGGACGTTACGGTGCCAGTAATTGGCATAGCAAAGCGCGAAGAAGAAATCGTTGTCGCCAAGAATCGTTCGCATATTAATGACGATGACGCGCTGCTTGGACAGTTGATAAAAGAATCGCGTCCCGGCATTAGTGTGCTGGATTCTGGTGATTTTTACTTAATTAATTTGCATGCTGGGCAGCAAAATGCTGGTTCGCACTCGCGAAATCTGCGCGGCAGCGATACTATGAGCGAGTATGATGATGTCGTAAAGCTATTTCAGCGTATTCGCGACGAGGCGCATCGTTTTGCTGTTAGTTATCATACAACGCTCAAGCGCAAAGGCGCCACCAAAAGCGAGCTTGACGACATTCCTGGTGTCGGTTCGGCAACGCGGCGCAAATTACTGCGGCGCTTTGGCAGTATGCGGGCAGTTAGGCGAGCTAGCCAAACGGAAATTTGCGATACTATCGGGCAAGCGCTAGGAACTCGCGTCTATGAGGCTTTTTGCTACCAGAGCGGTGATAAGCCGCAACTATGAAAAATACGGCTGATGCGGTATACTGTAGCAGTATGAGTAAACAATTTATAGCTTTTATTCTCCGGTGGATACTGAACTCGCTGGGGATTTGGGTAGCGGTGCGGATTTTTGGTACGGGTTATAGCAATGCTCAAATCGATTCTAGTTTGGTGGCCTTTTTCGGCGCCGGGCTGATTTTTTCAATCATCAATGCGACGCTTAAGCCGATTGTGATGATTTTGTCGTTACCGATGATTTTGGTAACGCTTGGCTTTTTCACGATAGTTGTTAACGGTTTTTTGGTTTGGTTATCATTGATGTTGGCTCCAGGCTTGCAAATGACGTTCTTGAACTCGATTTTTGCAGGCTTGATATTAAGTTTGGTAAACTATGTAGTAAGTAGTGTTCTGGAGCTCAGTTATCACGACGAACGAGAGGAGAAATCATAAAATGGACGTAACGCTAACTTTGCAAATTGTTATGGTAGTATCGGCGGTGCTGATGATAATTTCGGTTCTGCTGCAGCAGCGCGGGGCTAGTCTGGGCGCTGGATTTGGCGGTTCTGGTGAATTGTATACGACGCGGCGCGGTCTCGATAAAAACCTGTTTGAAGTAACGATTTTCTTGGCTGTAGCGTTTGTGATGTCGATTGTGGCACTGTTGGTTCTGCCGAACTTATAGATAAATCAAGGGTGGATATAAATGAGTAAAGCAAGTAAAGGCAAACTGAGGTTGGGCTACAAGCGGCTAGCGCTGAGAGTCAAGCATGCCGAAGGCGCCACGCAGCGCCATGCTAGCCGCTTTATTCTGCGGCGTATTGAAAATGTCCGCTTAGTGATGACCGAGATTATGATTTGGCTGGCTGCTATAGCCTTGTTGATAGCTGGCTTGGGTATTCAGTATTCCTGGAATTCGCAAGGCAGCAAGAAAGATGGCGCTAAGTCTGGCGGCGTGTATGTCGAGGGAGTGATTGGCAACATTAGCACGCTTAATCCTTTGCTAGCGGCTAGCGAGCCTGAACAGGCGGTATCACGGCTGTTATTTTCGTCTCTGTATAATTACGATGTTACCGGAGCGTTGCATACTGACTTGGCCGAATCAATGACGGTAAAAGATGACAAAGTTTATACAATCAAGCTGCGCAATGCCGTCTGGCACGATGGTAAAAAGTTGACTGCCGAGGATGTTGTATATACGATTAATCTGATCAAAAACCCGCAAGTGCGTTCGCCTTTGCGAGTTAATTGGCTAGACATTTCGGCGCGGGCGATTGACGATTCAACGGTAGAGTTTATGCTACCAGCGGTGTATGCCGGGTTTTCGCATGCCTTGACTTTTCCAGTAATACCAAAGCATATTTTGCAAAGTGTTAGTCCGTCGTCAATGCGCGAAGCTGATTTTAGCAGCAACCCTGTCGGCAGTGGACCATTTGCGGTTAAACGAGTTCAAACTAGCGAGTCAACTAGCTCTACCGACGTGGTGCGGATGGAACCGAATACTAAATATTACGGAGCAGTTTCGACTTTGTCGCGCCTGGAGCTGCGAGCTTACGGTAATGAGTCGCTGTTAGTTAAAGCTGTAAATAGCGGTGAGGTTTCGGCGGCTTCGGGTTTGTCTTTGTCGGCTGCTGATAACATTAAATCTGAACAGTACTCGACTAAACATTGGCTTCTCAACAAAGGCGTCTATCTTTTAATGAATAATCGCAGTCAAACACTTCAAGATGCTAGAGTCCGCCAGGCTTTACGCTACGCTACTGATACTTCATCAATCCGCGCTACTGTCGGCGACAATGTGGCGCGGCTAGATACGCCGATTTTGCAAAGTCAGATTGCGCAAAGACTGCCGGCAGCGCCAGATTATAATTTAGATAAGGCCAAAGCGCTGCTCAAAGAAGCGGGCTGGACTTATAACCAAGGCCAATGGAAAGGCAAGGATGGCCGGCCGCTGGCGGTTGCTGTGACAACTTCGTCTGGGCGCGATGAATACAAGAAAATAGTCGATGCACTTAAACAGCAGTGGTCAAAGCTTGGCGTTGATGTCCAGCTGCGCGAAATCGATACCAGCTCGACAACTACCAGCTTCGTACAAAGCGTGTTGCAGCCGCGCGACTACGATGCTTTGTTGTATGAATTGGAGCTTGGCGCTGATCCAGACGTTTTTGCCTACTGGCATTCGTCGCAGGCTAGCGCTTCTGGTTACAATTTTGCTAATTATTCTAATCGAACAGTTGACAACGACTTGGTTGGCGGGCGTTCGCGCACTAATTCAGCTCTGCGGGCAGCTAAGTATATTCAGTTTGTTAATCAATGGCTGAACGATGCGCCAGCAATTGGTTTGTATCAATCTGTAGGCAGCTACGTTTTGAACAATGGCGCGTCGATTGTTGAGCCACGCGGTTCTCTAAATACCATGAACGATCGCTACGCTGACGTAACGACGTGGTCTACGGGTAGGGCTTCTGTTTACAAAACGCCGTGAGGTTAGTATAATTATAATCACGCCAATTAAAGCACTATGCACTGGTGGCGGAATTGGTAGACGCGCTAGCTTGAGGGGCTAGTGGCCATTGCGGCCGTGGAAGTTCAAGTCTTCTTCAGTGCACCAAATATACATCATGAAATCGTTGCTCTGCCAGCGATTTTTTCATAGTTAATGTTCAAAGAGCAACTGTAGTTTGGTATAATAAAGCAGACGGCGCGTTGGCGGAGCGGTTACGCAGAGGTCTGCAAAACCTTTTAGACGAGTTCGACTCTCGTACGTGCCTCCATAAAATTACAAGCGCGAGTGGCGGAATTGGTAGACGCGAGAGACTTAAAATCTCTTGACCAAAAGTCGTGCGGGTTCGATTCCCGCCTTGCGCACCATAGCTTATTTATGAAACAGCAAAAGAAACATAATACTCCGAAGCATTGCGGTAGCGCATTTCTTGATTGGCTTACCGAGAAGTGGTATCTGGCGCGCTATCGCAATGTGCGTTTCCTGCAGCGGCGGCCGCATCGCAGCTTTCGGCGGACGCGGCGGCGAGATTATCGCCGCAGTTTGCGTTTGCCTGGATATATTGCTTTTACTCACTATGTCAATCGCGTGTTATGGAAGAATAAAGGCTTGTTCTTATCCATGATAATCTTGTATGCGCTGATAATAATTTTTCTAGGAATTATTACTAGCCAGTCAACTTATGATTCAATTGGCAAGCTAGTGTCCGAGTCGCTGGGCAAGATTTTCGACGGCGGCGTGGGACAGTTGCTAAATGCTGGTATGCTGACATTTTCGTCGCTGGCGATTGACACGACGTCGCTGCGGGCTGAACAGGGAGTTATGCTGGCGCTGCTTGTGTTGATGACTTGGCTAACGGCGGTGTGGTTGCTGCGCGAAATTCTACTTGGGTTTAAGCCAAAATTACGCGACGGCTTGTACAACGCAACCGCACCGTTGATATCGACGTCGGTGGTATTGTTGATATTGCTAATTCAGCTATCGCCAGTTGGTATTATGGCGCTGGCGTATTCGGCGTTGGTATCGGTGCATATATTAACAGAAGGTTTCGGTATGATGTTATTTGGTCTGCTGGCGGCAAGTGTATTAACACTTGTACTCTATTGGGTGACCAGTACGATTATTGCGCTAGTCGTGGTGGCTTTGCCTGGTATGTATCCGCTGCGGGCAATCCAGGCTGCTAGCGACTTGGTGGTTGGCCGGCGACTAAGGATTATGCTCAGGATAGTTTGGGCGTTTGTCTATAGCTCGGTGATATGGTGTGTTGTGATGGTGTCGTTGGTATTGCTAGAACGCGGATTATCATCAAAGCTGAAGTGGCTCGAATCGGTACCAATCGTGCCATTTACTGGCGCGTTTATGATGGCGCTGTTGTTTGTCTGGTTAGCAGCGTATATTTATCTGCTGTATAGAAAGGTGGTAGCAGATGACGCGAAGCCGGCTTGAAGAAATTAAAAAACTGCTCAATCAATACAGCTACGAATATTACGCGCTTGATCAGCCAAGCGTCAGCGATGCGGTGTACGACAGCTTGATGATAGAACTAAAGAGCATTGAAGCAGCGCACCCAGAGTGGATTACGCCAGACAGTCCGACGCAGCGGGTTGGTAACAAGCTGCTTGAAGGTTTTCAAAAAGTTCGTCACGAGCGGCGGATGGTTAGCCTGAATGACGTGTTTGATAAGAACGAAATCGAAGCGTGGATTGAGCGTACTGATAAGCTGATGCCGGGATATAAACATGAATTTTTTGCCGATATTAAGATGGATGGCCTGGCGTGCGCGTTGATTTATATTGATGGCGTGTTGACGCAGGCGGTGACGCGCGGCGATAGTTTTATCGGCGAGGATGTGACGAACAATGTGCGGACTATTAAAAACGTACCGTTGCGGCTACATGAGGCGCCAGGCTTTGAACAATTTTTGCTCGGACGGACAGAAATTCGCGGCGAGATTGTGATGCTGAAGCGCGACTTTGCTGCGCTAAACGAGAAACAAAAAACTTCGGGGCAGCCAGAATTTGCGAATCCGCGTAATTTAGCAGCGGGAACGATTCGCCAGCTTGATCCGTCTTTGGTGGCGGCGCGGCCGCTGCATTTTCGCGGCTATGATGTACTTCGCGATGACGATGCTGAAGTGCCGACCAACAGCTTTGCTTATGAGGCGCTGACTGCTCTGGGAATTACTCGCAATCAGCAGGCGAGCGTCTTTACTACTTTAGCTGATGTGATGAACTTCGTTAACGAATGGGATGATAAGCGCCATGATTTGCCGTTTAATACTGACGGTTTGGTGATTAAGATCAATGATCGAGCGTTGTATGAAAGTATCGGGTTAGTCGGGAAAAATCCGCGCGGCGCGGTCGCTTACAAATATGCTGCTGAGCAAGCTACAACCGTCGTCCGCGATATTGTTATTTCCATCGGTCGAACCGGTGCGGCCACGCCAGTAGCGGTGTTTGACCCTGTGGTGGTTGCCGGTACGACGGTGCAGCATGCTAGCCTGCATAACGCCGACGAAATTGCTCGGCTGGATGTGCGTCGCGGCGACACGGTGGTGATTTTCAAGGCGGGCGATATCATTCCGCAGGTTGAGAGTGTTTTGAAAGAATTGCGGCCAGCAGATGCTAAGCCAATTGATTACCTGGCAGAACTGGCTCGCCAATATCCAGAGCTAGAGTTTGTGCGGCCAGCAGGCGAGGCGGTGTATCGGGTTAAAGGTTTGAGCGGTCCGCTGATTTTGAAGCGGTCTTTGGCACATTTTGCGTCCAAAGGCGCGCTGGACATCGATACGCTGGGTGAGAAAAATGTCGAGGCGCTGGTCGAGGCTGGGCTGGTTAATGACTTGGCGGATATTTACCGGTTGACGAAAGATGATTTATTGCAGTTGGAGCGTTTCGCTGAGATTTCCGCGCAAAAGCTCATTGATGCCATTGCTGCTAAAAAACAGCCAGCGTTGGAGCGATTTTTGTTCGGTCTTGGTATTCGTCATGTTGGCTCGCAGATAGCGATTGATCTCACAAATCACTTTGAAAGTGTTGAGAAGCTCAGTCAAGCGACTATCGATGAGCTGCGCGAGGTGGATGGTGTGGGTGAAATTGTTGCCGAATCAATTGTGGCGTGGTTCGCCGATGAAGATAATGTGACGCTGCTCGAGAAATTTGCTAACTTGGGTGTGGCGCCGCAGTTTAGCCAAAAATCTGACCGTCTGGCTGGCCAAAGTTTTGTCATCACCGGCACCCTGCAGTCGATGGGCCGTGATACTGCTGCTGAAAGAATCCGCAATCTCGGGGGCACTTTCCAAACTGCTGTTGCAAAAGATACAACATATTTAGTAGCCGGCAGCAAAGTCGGCGCCAGTAAATTGAAAAAAGCCGAACAATACGGCACCAAAATTATTGACGAGCAAACATTATTAGAACTTATACGATAACGGAGGTAATGGCTATGACACAGCAATCGCATCGCGCCCTCGCCATCAAACCCGCCGACACGGTTGTGTTTACGGCGATATCCAAGAAGTATTTTTACATGAGATTTTTCGTAACGAAATTTGCACTTGATCAAGGCGTTGTGCCGATTAACCCATTTGCTAGTTTTGATTATTTTTTGCTCGACACGGTGGAGCGCGATACGGTGCGGCGCGCCAATAACACGCTGGTGGCGCGCGCTGATGAGCTGTGGGTATTTGGCGATATTGCTGATGGTGTGCGAGCGGAAATAGTTCAAGCCTGGCAGCAACATAAAACCGTCCGATTTTTCGCGTTTCGCGACGATAAACATATTTACGAAGTCACGATTGACGACTTAGTTTATGAAGATGGCGTCGAGCTCCTAATTCATATAGGAGAATAAGATGAAGAATGATGCCGCCAACCTAAAAACTATCAGAGTCATTCGCCAGAATCATAGGTTTGCGGTTAGTGAAGTAGATTGGCTTGGCGAACGCGTGTTTTGCAAGCAGTCGCAGCCCGGGGTGACTGGCAAAGGTGAAATATTGCGCGAAGCGAATGGTTTGCGAACTTTTGATAAATTGACTCGTAATTTTAACGATATACCGTTTTCTGTGCCAAAATTGCTGTATCATGACGATGTGAAAATCTTAACGCAATTTATCAACGGATGGACGCCAGAGCTAGCCGACGTGCCTGATGACTTTTTTGTACAAAGCTTCGTGCAAATGGATCACTATTTTCGCAGTCAGAAACGCCGTCGCTTACGCTGGTCGCAACAAAATAAAGACGGAGAATATATTTGGCATAAGCTAGAGCGAATTATATCTGGGTTTAATTTAGAAGTGATACCGCCGGAAATATTTCGGGCTAGTTTGGATTTCTTGCGTGATAATCATAGCTTGTGCGAAGCTCGACCAATGCATGCGGATTTTACCGAAAATAATCTATTGTATGACGGTGATAGATATTGGTTAGTTGACTTTGAGAGTTTTCGTGATGATTGGCCGCGCTGGTACGATGTAGTTAATTTTACGTACAACCGCGAGATGGAACGCCCCGAAACTGCCAAACGTATGTGCAATATTCGGCGTTTGGTCATTGAGCAGTTGGGCGAGGAGCCGACGACTCAGCGAGAAATCGCTTGTATCAAGATTGTACGCGGTTTATCGTTAATTATTGAACACATGACTCTCGGCGGGCGTAATCACGCAGCGATAGTCCCGCTTGACAACACCTTGCGCCAGAGGATTATAACTTCTTTTACGAAGTTTTTGCCGGCTAGATGGTAAAATAGGATTATGAAAAAGCATAAAATATTCTGTTCATATGCTTTTACTGGCGAGGACAAACTGAAAGTTGAAGCGCGTATGCGCCGAGTGGTTGATTTGATTGAGAACTGCGGACATGAGGCCTATTGTAATTTGTTTGATAGCGCGACCGAAAGTTATAGCAATCCGCGTCAGTTTTTGCGGCGAGCAATTGATCAAATGAATGAGTGCGACAAAATACTAGCGGTTCAAACTTCGCCGCGTCGCAGTGAAGGTATGCTGATAGAAATCGGCGTTGCTATTGCTCGCGATAAGTCAATCCTATTGGCACAGCATCAGAGCGCGACAGGTAAATCGTATTTGCCAGATCTCGCTAAACAAACTCAAACCTGGCAGAACGAAAGTGAGCTAGATGCTGCTATTATTAACCTGATAAAATCTGAATGCGATTAATCATGACAGAGTCAAAGAGGCTATCTTTCAATGAAACGTTAAAAGCTTTTGGCACGGTGGCGATAACGACTTACAAAGCTTCTCCGCTAGCGGCGATTACCAAAATAATCGGTACGATCATCGGTTCGGCTATTCCGTTGGTTATTACTTTTGTGGCCGCGCAAGCGACTACTTATCTGGCGGCTGGCTTCGCCGGTGACGAACAAGCAGGCGTAAGAGCAATTTGGTGTGTTGCAGCGACTGTGTTGCTGGGGGTACTCATGATGGCGTGGAATAGTTTGCAAAATTACATAGATCAATTCACTTCATATAAAATCAGCTCGGCTATTAGCGACCAGCTGTACGAGCATTTTGTTAGTATTGATTTTTGGCGTTATGACGACAAGGACACTGCCGACATGTTTGATAAGGCGCAAAGTTTTGTCTCGTTTTTTTCGCAGTTTTTCGATGCTATGGCTAGAATAATTGCGTCAATTGTTAGTGTAATAGTAGCGTTAGTCTCGCTATTTTCTGTTAGCTGGTGGATTGGCTTGATATTATTTTTAGCAATTATTCCTAGCGCGATAGTTCAGTTAAAGTTGTCGCGTTTGCAGACAGAGCATTGGCGTAAATATACCGAAGCTCGGCGCCGCAGTAATTCGATTTCTTGGAGTGTGATGCAGCCGCAAAATCTGGCGGAACTGCGTATTTATAACGCAGCGCGCTATATGTTAGATATGCGAGCGAAGTGGCGAGACAAAGACCAACTCGAGCGTATTCAATTTGAGCGCGCTTATATTATCAAACGGTTGGCAGCCGACGTTGTCGAAGCAATAGCTCAGCTAGTTGGGCTGTTGTCGATTGTTCTGCAAATTATCCATCGTGCTCAGCCAATCGGCCAGTTTGTTCTGGTTGAGCAAATGATGTCAAGGGCGCTTGGCGATATGGGCAGTTTAATCACGCAGTTCAATAGCATTGATCAGGATATTGCAGCGATGGTCGATTTCCAAAGGTTTATGCAGTTGCCGATAAACTTGAACAAAGGTCGGAAATTGCTCGAACCGCCGCAGGCGATTGAATTGCGGAATGTTTCGTTTCGTTATCCCAAAAACGACAAGCTAGCGCTAAGTAATATTAACATGAAAATTCGCGCTGGCCAACGGATTGCTATTGTCGGCGAAAATGGCGCTGGCAAATCGACGCTTATTAAATTGTTGCTGGGATTGTATCAGCCGACGCGCGGCCAGGTCTTGCTTGATAATGTGTCGCTGGCGGATATTAATAAGAGCTCGTGGCATAGCTATCTCGGAGTGCTGCAACAAGATTTCATAAAATATCGATTTGCAACAGCTTATGAGAATGTTGTGTATGGAGACGTTCAGCGCAGCTATGACGAGCAGCATTACCAAAGTTCAATCAAGCAGGCTGAAGCTAGTACTTTCATTGACAAATTGCCCAAGAAGCGCGATACGATTCTCGGACAATGGTTTGAGCATGACGATGGTACTAACGGCGTCGATTTGTCGGGCGGACAATGGCAGCGGTTGGCATTGGCGCGTAATTTTTATCGCCAGGCGCCGATTGTTATTCTAGACGAACCAACTAGCGCTATTGATGCCTTGGCAGAATCAAGGATTTTTGCTCGGCTATTTGGTAAGCATGGCAATACCATCATCGCTATAAGCCATCGCTATACAACTATCAAGAAAGCCGATGTTGTCTATATGATGCAAAACGGCAAGATTGTCGAGCAGGGCAGTGTTGACGAATTAGTAGCTCGCCAGGGTGAATTTTATAAGATGTTCGCTAGCCAAATTGAATAAGCACTTGCAATTTACTAAATGTTGCGCGATAATATGCTTATGCTGGTACGCAATGGGGCCGCCCTGTTGCGAAAACAAAAATCACACCAACGCCGTGCCCCGGGTGGGCGCGTAGCAGCACAAACCGCTACTAGAAATTGTAGCGGTTTTTTGATATTGTAGATAAAGGGGATATTGCTTGGGGCATTAGCTCATTTGGCTAGAGCGCTTCGCTGGCAGCGAAGAGGTGACCGGTTCGAATCCGGTATGCTCCACCACGGACCTTTAGCTCAGTTGGCTAGAGCGCACGATTCACATTCGTGAGGTCGCAGGTTCAAGCCCTGCAAGGTCCACCAATTTAGGCGTAAACGGTTTTTGGGAATAGTTATCCTTGTAACAACTTAGCCACAAGCATGGGGATATAGCTCAGCTGATAGAGCGCAGCATTCGCATTGCTGAGGTCGAGGGTTTGAGTCCCTCTATCTCCACCAAAATAGTATGAAAATGGCAGCGTAATCATGGACGCTGCCGTTATTTTGACTTTTCAATCCTATGGTGCTTCTGATGTTTGCTATAATGAGGCAGATGAATATCATAGCGACGATTAATAAAAACACAGCGTTCTTTTACTGGCTGCAAACAGTTTCTAAGTGGGATACATCGTATGCGTTTGAACATCCACTATTCACTTATTATCACCAAGTTATTCAACCTGCCGATAATCTTATTTTGTCGCAAGTACGTACTATTATACAGTCAGATCCTAATCCTTACGATATTTTGCGGAAGTTATATGGCGGAGAATTTGACGATGAAAAATCTCGTTTAATTGCTCATATTTCTTCTCCTCTTGTGGATAGGTTCGACAGTATTTGGCAAGATTGTCATGAAAACCTTGGCATATGGCGTGATGTTGTAAATGATTTTTCATATAATGATTTGTATATGCAATTGCAGAAAATAGCTGTTTTTCTAGGTTTGGAAAAGCAAGCTATAAAAGATAACGCCATATTTTTATTGCCGCCCCGCTTAAAAGCAAGCAGCCCCGCTGGACATAAAATTAGTAGTAGCAACTTTATACTCCTGCGACCACCTTATTCATTTAATGACCAGAAAAAAGAGGCTGTCAGAATCGTTATACTTCACGAGTATGCGCATGGACTAATTCAGCAATCAAAATTATTTCAAGAAGCGGGTAGATTATCATATGAGACGTTTATCCTTCCGAAGAAGCTTATATCACCTATTGGTTATACGTGGCGCTCGGTGTATAATGAGCTTTTAGCTTATTGTATCGCTAGCCGCACAATCGGTGGGTATTTAAGTCCTCAACTTACTGGAAGTCCTTATCCGGCTGTCGATGAGTTACGTCCATCGTTTGAAAGGTTGCTTGCTAAGCGAAAGCCAACGTCAACTCAGATTATTAACTGGGCAAGTTTGCATATGTTACCAAAACTGACCGACTATATTGAAGAGGGAAAATTGATTGATGCTGCTATATTCGAGCCAGCAATTAAAGTAGTTGACGAACTGCACAAATCTTGACATAATTCAGCCCCTCTGCTATACTCTTCAGAGGTCAATACGTTGCTTTTGCCCCAGGTAAGAGCGTAATGTTGTAAATATAAAACACCCTAGTTGCACCGATAACGCGCAACTTTTTTGTTGCCCAAAAATCATTAATCAAAGGAGGAAATATGCCCCGCACTAAGCGAGAAGGAATATTTTATGGCGTCGTGATGGCGTTTACAATGTCGATGTTTATGAATTTGCTGAACACGTTTTTGCATGCTGGCGTGTCAATGCAATCGCTGGGCAGAGCACTGCTGCTGCAGCCAGTAATCTTTGCAATCGTCATGGTTGTTGAGAGTTTGGTTGTATCGAAGCTGGCGCAAAAAGCCATGAAGCGTTTTGTCCGGGCGAAGGACAGCACAGAAGCTCATGCACTGGCGCGAACAGTGTGTATGGTGACGGGTATGTCGCTGGCGATGAGCTTGATCGGGCTTGTCTTGGCTGGTACGCCGCTAGCCGAGTTGCTGCTGCGCTTTGCCTCGGCTTGGCCGATGAATTTCTGCGCGGCGTTCTGGTGGCAAATATTAGCTGCTGGGCCGATTGTGCGCATGGCACTGAAGGCAGCGCGGGCGTATCGCTCAGAAAAAATTTCAATGGTTATTGATTAGTTGTGATGTTATTCTTACGCGTAACATTTCCAAATCTTACGCCCATGATTTTCAAATCTTCCACGTATGATCCCTGAATCTTCCGCGTGAGATTTTTCCGCCTGGCGCGTATAATAGAAGCATGGGACGAATACCGCTGGCGGAACAGATGCGGCCGCAAACGCTGGATGAGGTGATTGGACAAAGTCATTTGCTGGGCGAGGGCGAGCTGCTGCGGCAGATTGCCCGGCGCGCTGAGCCGGTCAGCTTGATTTTGTGGGGACCACCAGGGACGGGCAAAACGACGCTGGCGCGGATTATCGCCCGCGAAGTCAATGCCGAATTTGTTGAGCTGTCAGCGGTGACTAGCGGCAAAAAAGATGTCGAAAGGGTAATTGAACATGCTCGGCAGAACTGGAATTTGGGGCTACGGACGATTCTGTTCGTTGATGAAATCCACCGCTTTAACAAGGCGCAGCAGGACGCCTTTTTACCGCACGTTGAGAGCGGGCTGATCACGTTGATTGGGGCGACCACTGAGAACCCGAGCTTTGAGGTGATCACGCCGCTGCTCAGCCGGACGCGGGTGCTAGTGCTGCAGCAACTGACCAAAGATGAAATTATATTGGTGCTGAAGCAGGCGCTCAAAGTTTTGAAACAAACCAAGCGGGTATCGCCCAAAGCCCTGGACTATTTAGCAGAACTGGCGGACGGCGACGCGCGGGTGGCCTTGGGTAATTTGGAATTGGCGCTGAGCTTTGGCGAGAAAGTCACGCCGGAGGTCGTCAAGGCAGCGGCCCAGCGGAGACTGCCGGGCTATGACAAAAAAGGCGACACGCATTATGACGTCATCTCGGCCTTCATCAAGTCGCTGCGCGGTAGCGACGCGGTGGCTGCGGCGTATTATTTGGCACGCATGATCGACGCCGGCGAAGACCCGAAGTTCATTGCTCGGCGGATGGTTATCTTTGCGTCAGAAGATATTGGGTTGGCGGGTAACGGCGCGCTGAGCTTGGCGGTCGCCACTTTTGAGGCGGTTGAGCGCGTTGGGCTACCTGAAGCCAAATATAATTTATTCCACTGCGCCATCGCTCTGGCTCGCAGCCAGAAATCGCGCGAAATTACTGATTTAATGAATGACGCCTTTTCTCTGGCGCACAAATATCCGAACTCGCCGGTGCCGCTACATCTTCGAAATGCCGCCACTAAGTTAATGAAAGATTTGAGCTACGCCAAAGATTACAAATGGCAGGCTGGCTTCCAGCACGAAAAGGGGTTTTTGCCGGAAGAAGTCAGGGAAGAATCTTCTAACCGCCGATAGACTTTTTATTGGATCTTCGCCATAAAATCCACACAAAAACAAACGACAAAGTTTGCGCTAAGAATATTCGCGCAATTTGCAAGCTATCATTTCCTTGGTTTGAGACGACATGCACAATATTAATTATCGCATTATTAAAAAAGTGATCTGCTGAGCCAAGCCACAAACTTCCTGTCATTTTATATAGCCAGCTCATTTTTAATCCAAACATGAAAGCGAACAAAATATAGCTAACGCTAAAAATTGCCGTCTGAACCAGCGAAAACTCGCCATCAAGGAATGATCGAATCGGCATTGCTACATGCCAAAGTCCGAACAGTAGGGCGCTTATGAAAATCGTTGCCGCAAATTTATATTTTTGGCGCAGTAATTTCTCGAACAACCCGCGAAACAGGCCTTCTTCCATCCAGACATTGAATATATTAAACATAATAATTGACCCAATTCCCACGCCGACGAATTGTTCGGTGCTAGCGAGTGAAAAACCGCCAGCCTTCATTAAAATGTTAGGTTTAGCGCCGGAAAAATACAGAAATCCGAATTCGATCAGCAGCGTAACTGTATAAAAGCAAAGCCCCAAGGCAAGTCCCAGGCCGATATTTTTCAGCCAATTTTTGCGCGTAAAGCCAATGTCGCGCCAATGAGCGTGCAAATATTTCAGGCAAACGAAAATTATTACTATGCCGAAAATCTTATGCACTATATTCTCACTGAGTGCTGATTGATCGGTACGCAAAGCTAAAAATTCCCACATTCGCACAGCGAAACATGTAAAATACAGCAATAGACAAAGTGACAACGGATTTTTATCGCGCTCTGTGAACATAGGTTTATTCTAGCACGTTAGGAATTTTACTGAAAAGCGAATGAAAATATCGCCTTTGCCTCAATAGTATGGTACATTAAACGTATGAGCAGCAAGAGCGCAAAGAAATCCGAGCAGCGCAAATCTAACCAGCAGCAAGATGGCGCTCAGGCAAGCCAACGCGAGCAAATCCAGCCGCAGCAAAGTGTTACCCAATCAGTCCTAGGCGAACAAATTCAAACGTTGCAGGTAGAGCAAGTCCAGCAGCCAATGCCGCAAATTGAACAGGCACAAGCACAACCCGAACGGCAGAATCAGCCGACAGCAGTCATCCCGCCACAAGCTTACCAGAATCAGACTCAATATCAATACGTTTATGTCAACTATTCAAGAAAAAGCAACGTCATCGGATTGTCAATTGTTTACGCGATCAGTTTATTCTTGACGATAGGACTTCCGATTGGTTTATTCAGCATGAATGGTTCGATGAAAGACTTTTCGAGCGAAGCAAACTATTATTTGATTCAAGTAGTGAAAATAGTCATGCCGATTGTTCTGGCACTGTCGGTGATATCGTCTATAATTTTGTGGATAGCTTACTTGGCGAGTAAAAACAAACTAGTAGCCAAAATTGCAGCTGCCTGTACGCTTTCTATATCGGTCATATCTTTTGTTGTTTTTTGGATTTATTTAAACTTCTATTCTGTGGTAGGCTTTGGTGATGCGGTGTTCTTTTTGCCTATACCTTTCGGCGTGATGATATTAGGAATTGCTTGGTGTGTTAACGTTTTTAAATACCAGAATGAAAAGCCAGCGTATTATGCGAAT
>CAUSWA010000005.1:0-49138 GCA_963535445.1 uncultured Candidatus Saccharibacteria bacterium
TTAAAAGCAAAAGAAGCAGATGTAAATAATTTCGTAACTAGCTATAAGAAAACTATAAATCGCAGCGATACAGAGACAGGGAAATGCAGCAGCGCAACCGGCTATCCTCCAATTATGCATCTACCGCAGACAATCGGTATTATGTTTGCAAATCTCATACACGGTTCACTTGGGATAACTATTATATTCGGAAGATTGGCCAACCTAATATTTTATTCATTTGCTCTTTATTTCATCATAAAATGGGTACGCGTTGGCAAATGGGCATTCGTAGCAACCGGCCTATTTCCGCTAATGATCCATTTGGCAGCGTCTCTTTCCGGAGACAGTATGACAAATATCGCAATTTTTACCGCTATTGCTGCTACATTAAATCTCTTTAGCCAAAAAAGCCCGTTAACTCGACAGCAGCAGTTGCTTATTATTGCTGTAGCCTGCTTGTTAATTCTCACAAAGTCGGTAACAATACTCTTATTATCACCAGTTATTTTCTTGCCAAAGCGCCTCTTCGTTTCAGATAAAAAATCAAAAATATCTTTTATTCCGCAAAAATGGTTGGTTCTCTCAGTAGCAGCAATATTATCAGGTCTTTGTTTAACAGCATGGCTTCATGTATACACACAACCCCTACTCACCACTGGCGCACCGCATAATCCGCTTCATAGTAATCCGCTAAAATTTATCCAGATATTATTTAATACTTACCTAAACCCAAACCTGCCCGTATCCGACGATATCCTGAGGGGCGTGATTGGCGCATTCTCTGCTTTTAAATATGGGTTGCCACTTTTTATATTACTACCCTCATTTTCCCTCCTCTTCCTCTCTCTCCTTCATTACAACAAGAAAGACCAGGAATTGTTAGGAGAGTGTACTAGTAAATTGGCAGTGTATAATTTGGCGACAATTGGGTTGTTTGTTTGTGCAGTGTCGTATGCTATGTATACAGCGTGGGCCTTATTGCCGTTTAGGTTTGGCGAGGGAGCGTATTATGCGGATGGTGTTCAGGGTAGATATTTTACAGCAACAGCAGCTATGTTAGTGCCGGTAGGGTTGTGGCTGCAGAAGTATATTAATGTAAGGACTAAGAATGAAAAAGTATTTAACCTTATCATGTTCTTTGGGCTAGCTTTAGTGCTTGGGTTTTATGTTTTTGAGACGGTGTGGAAATTTAAGTAGCTATCCTAATAATGACAATGTGCTAGAATAAAAACAGTTATGAAAAAATATTGGTCTTTATTCTTATCTTTTATTAAAAAGCCTGAAAATGTCTTTATATCTTTGTCTTTATTTTTTGGGGTGTTGTCGGCAATACTAGTCCCTCAGTTATCTGTTAGCGACGAGAACATGCACTATATGCGCGCCTACGGAATATCTCAAGGTCGCGTAGAGTCTAACTCACCCTGTACATTGCCGAAAGACGTTATCAAAAGAGCTGAAGCAGTTTACGAAGGTAACTTTTCCGCTGATTATTCTAAACCTATAGATCGAAACATAATGGACGTTCATAAGTGCAGCAGCGCCTCTGGCTACCCACCAATTATGCACCTGCCGCAAACAATCGGCATCGGTATAGCAAGTTTATTTGGAGGATCTACTGGGTTAACTATTCTGTTTGGACGAATTGCTAATATAATTTTTTATTCAGTAGCCGTCTTTTTCGTCATAAAATGGGTGCGCATCGGCAAGTGGGCTTTTACAGCAATTGGACTTATTCCACTAATGATTCACATGGCGGCGTCGCTATCCAGCGACTGCATGACAAATGTGGCAGTCTTTACAATTACTGCTTTTACCTTGAACCTATTCACCCAAAAGGATAAGTTATCGCATAAACAAGCAGTCGCTCTTATCTGTATAGGAGTATTCCTTACTCTAACCAAATCTGTAAATGCCTTACTACTATTTCCTCTTCTGTTTTTACCAAAGCGTCTATTCTCACCCAACAAAAACGAACGTCTACCATTTAATATTCAGAAATGGACTATATTGGTAGTAACTGGTATCGCCGCAATAATTAGCATACTAATTTGGCAAAAAATATATGGTCAGCCTCTACTCACCACCGGAGCAGCTCACAACCCTCTACATAGCAACCCTCTTAAGTTTATTACCATATTGTTTAATACATACATCAGTCCAACTATCGGGTATACGGATACTGTATTACGCGGTAGTGTTGGTGAATTTTCATCCTTTAAATACCGCCTGCCTTTGTTTGTGCTGATACCGCTATTTTCCCTCCTCTTCCTCTCTCTCCTTCATTACAACAAGAAAGACCAGGAATTGTTAGGAGAGTGTACTAGTAAATTGGCAGTGTATAATTTGGCGACAATTGGGTTGTTTGTTTGTGCAGTGTCGTATGCTATGTATACAGCGTGGGCCTTATTGCCGTTTAGGTTTGGCGAGGGAGCGTATTATGCGGATGGTGTTCAGGGTAGATATTTTACAGCAACAGCAGCTATGTTAGTGCCGGTAGGGTTGTGGCTGCAGAAGTATATTAATGTAAGGACTAAGAATGAAAAAGTATTTAACCTTATCATGTTCTTTGGGCTAGCTTTAGTGCTTGGGTTTTATGTTTTTGAGACGGTGTGGACTTATAAATAATTTTTACTCTGATCTTTGTTGTTTGTGCTTTTTTGTGTTAAAATAGCATAAATATGAGAATCACAAAGAAAAATATTTCAAAAAAACAAATAGCAGTAGCTACTATCGTTGCAGCACTTGTTGTTTGCGGAAGCGTCTTTGCGCTTGATAAGATTGGCGTTATCTCAATTCTTCCCAAAGAAACCGTACCAAATATTAGCAAAGAGCCAACGCCGCAAGAAAAAAAATCTGACGAAAAAGCCAATCAAGAGACCAAAGAATCATTCCTTAACACCGCAAAAGATAACGAAGAAAAGTCTGTTGAGAAAAGTAAACCTGCACCAGTACCAACAGACAACTCGTCAATCGAGCTCTCAGCCGATAAAGATGGGAATAACGTTACAATTATCGTAAAATTAAAAGAACAGGGTTATTCACAAGGCAAATGCTCTCTAACTGTAGCCGCTAATGGAAAAAAGGTTGCGCAGAATGCTGATATTATATACCAGCCAGAATATTCTACCTGTGCTGGATTTTCAGTACCCGTATCTTCAGTCGGCGGCGGCCAATGGACTATTTCATTATCGGTAACTCCGCTCAACGGCAAGCCTATAACTAAAACTTTAATAAAGGAGATTTAATGGTGAAAACGAGAATATTTATCTCTGCCATTGCCGTTGCTGCAATTGGTGTTTTTAGTTTAGTGTTTTTTGCTAATCAATCGAGTGCCGTCACCGCTAGCGATTGGCGCGCTGGCAACATCGTTGACGACTTTGTGTTCACTAATTCTGATGACATGACAGTTGCTGATATCCAAGCATTTCTCAATAGTATTAACCCAAATTGCGACACATACGGAACTGGGCGCGCTGTCGAAAAAGGCAGAGGCGATATTACACGCGCACAATATGCCGCTTTGCGGGGCTGGGCAGGCCCGCCTTATGTCTGTCTAAAAGATTATTATGAAGTTCCTAAATACTCGCCAGGCAACTACATTCCTGCAAATAACTTTAGCGGTTCAATACCAGCAGGAGCTGTCAGCGCGGCGCAAATAATCTACGATGCAGCAAAACGCAATAACCTCAATCCGAAAGTTATCCTAGTTAAAATCGCTACTGAATCGGCCGGCCCGCTCACCACGGATAATTGGCCTTTGCAAAGCCAATATACTTACGCTATGGGTTCGCATTGTCCAGACAGCGGACCTGGTGGTAGCGCAAATTGCGACCGCAATTATGCCGGCTTCTCAATGCAAGTCGAATCTGGAGCCCAATTAATGCGCTGGTATCTCGATAATATGGATAAACCTTGGTGGACTTATAAAAAACCGTTTGCTACTAACTCAATTTTGTGGAATGTAGTGCAGCGCGGCTGCGGCGCTGGAGACGTATATATTGCCAGCAAAGCAACAGCTGCACTATATACTTACACCCCGTATCAACCAAATCAGGCCGCTCTTAACAATATGTACGGACTAGGCGACCACTGCAGCGCTTATGGCAATCGTAACTTTTGGCGCGTTTGGAACGACTGGTTTGGATCAACCCAGTACAGCCGTCCAATCATTAGTTTCAAATCGCATATTAGCTACTATGGCTGGACCGGACTAGTACACAATCGCGGTATTACTGGATTTACCGGCCAAAGTAAATCCATGCAAGCTTTCAGTATTGACGGTGAAGTTACCTATTCATCGTATAGCGAGGAACGCGGTTGGCAACCAACTGTCTATGGAAGTATGCAATCTGGCACAACCGATCTCAACCGACCTATTCAAGCAGTCAAAATTCAACCAACTGGATCGCTTGCTGCAAAATATGACTTATATTACCGCGCTCATGTCAGCTATGTCGGCTGGATGGGTTGGGCAAAAAATGGCGAGCCAGCCGGCATAACGGGCGGACCCGGAAATAACATAGAGGCCTTAGAAATCCGGCTTGTTCACAAAGGATCTAGCGCCCCAGAAGATTCAGGCCAAGCTTTCAAGAATATTAGCACAAAGGGAGATTCTTCGCCGTTAGCAGTCTCAATTAGCTCGCACGTTGGCATGGTTGGCTGGCAACCAGCAGTCACTGATGAAATGATTAGCGGCACTACCGGCCAAAGCCGTCGGATTGAAGCAGTCAAAGCTTCTCTTATTAATAAAACTGGCATTTCTGGCAATCTTCGTTACTCGTCTCACGTCTCATGGGTTGGCTGGCAAGACTGGAAAAATGCAAACGAAATATCAGGCACTACTGGTCAGTTCAAATCAGTCGAAGCAATTCGTTTTATGCTCACTAGCGACCTTGCAAAATCATACGATATCTGGTATCGTGCTTATTCGCAGTATGTCGGCTGGATGGGATGGGCAAAAAATGGCGAGCCAGCCGGATCAACTGGTGCAACCAGACAGCTTGAGGCCATCCAGATTCGTATAGTTCCAAAAAATTCAATCGCCCTACCTAGCGGTGCATTCTACAACCCAGCCAATACGCCTGTCCCAGATTTGTATGATCTCAACTATTCAACCCACGTCAGCTACGTTGGCTGGATGCCGAACGTCTCTCAGGGTGTCATATCTGGTACAACAGGGCGATCATTCGCCGTTGAGGCACTACGCATTGCCAAAGCTATATCACAACGCGACGGATCGACCATCACCATACGCTGCTCGTCAAAATCGGCTAACGACCCTTGGTCGGCAGATATACCTGTGACTGAACAACAAATCTGCGGCACTACCGGCCAAACAAAAGCGCTCAATGGCATAAAGCTATCCCTCAGTGAAACCGACGCCAAGAAATATGATATTTACTACCAAACTCACCTATCATGGATTGGTTGGCAAGAGTGGAAAAAGAACGGTGAGGTCGCCGGCGATAAACCAGGATCACACATTGAAGCTGTTAGAATAAAGCTTGTTGAAAAATAAAATCTCTATTTGTATATATCAACAATCCGCTGCTCAAGCTTACTCCACTGATAAGCTTGAGCAGTTTTTTGACCATTTTTAATGATTTTATCGCGCAGTTTTTTATCATTTAGCAACTTTTCGACAGCTGCAACGCCCGCATCGATATCGCCTTGGCGATAAAACAGACAGTTGTAATCATCTTTCAGATATTCAACATTGCCGCCGTTTGGTACTACAACAGATACGCCGCCAGTCGCCATCATTTCAAGCGGCGGATATGAAAAGCTCTCAACGATACTAGTTTTAATCAAAATATCGCAGCTTGCGTACACTTCTCCAACTTTTTCTGGAGCAATACGATTATAAAATCTATCGACTCGGTACCAATCTTTTGGTTCCTTACGGTATGATAAATACGAAATCTCGAATTTTTCAGGGTCAAGCCTCTCAACGATACGGAAGGCTTCATCGGTATTTTTATACTCACTTTTACTGTCGCCTTCAATGAGTATCTTTATTTTGCCCGTAAAATCACGTTCGCGATATGGGTACAATTCAAGATCAATTCCATTTGAGACATACTCGGACTCTTTATGAAAGACATCTTTCAACCACTTCTGGCACCATAGTGACATCGTAATATACCGTATGCCAGATTGATCGCAGTAAGAAGCGTTCGCTAAAAAGCGCGGTTCGCCAGTGCCTGGTATATAAAAATCCGTTTCAAAGTTTTGCACAAAATAAAGCCGATTACGAACATTAGGCTGCTTCTTAACTAGCTCGACAGTTGACCACAACGTTGCAACCTGCGTGTCAAAAAATGCTTTCATTTTAGTTTTGTGCGTAGCAACGACATTAAATCCAGGCAACTCATATCTATAGCTATAGGTTTTCTTAGCGATTTTTAGAGCGTGCTTACTGACTGCATCAATTAGCGTCACGTCCCATCCATGCCTTCTTAGCACATCAGCATGCTTTAAGGCGACAATTACTCCTCCTGAAATATCAGTTGAAGGCAGAACAAAACCGATATTTCGCGCCAAATGCTTTCTAATAAACGAAGCTAGGTTATAGCCAGTGTACACCGTCGAATAGTTATGAATTATCTCCTCGTGAGCTTTATCTGCAAGTTTACCGCGCAAAACCGAGTCTGATACTAATAAGTCAAGCGCTTTAAACCACTCTGCGTCAGTATTGTTTACTAGTATGCCTGTTTCGTTATTCTGAATTTTCTCTGCAAAAGCGCCAATATTGCTGGCTATGGTTGGAATCTTTACAAGAGCCGCCTCAACCCATTTATTCTCAGATTTTGCGCGGTTAAAAATCGTATCAACCAGCGGCGCCAAAACAATATCGCACTCCGCCATAACAGCTGGCAATTCTCGCCAATCAACAAACCCCGATGTGATAAGGCGTTCTTTGTACGGATCGAGAGCTTCTGGAACATCCAAAATACCAGCAATCTTAAGATAAACCTGCGGATACTTTTCGAATATTTTAATAAGACTAGGAATAACGAGATCGAAATCTTCATTATGGGTAATACTACCGCTGAAATATCCAATAATAACTTTTTCTTTATTTTTGCTAACTGTTTCAAACGCTAAGTTAGACATTTTAATCATTTCATCAGATGCAACGTTGCGGTTAATCAGCACTTTACCCTTCGTGTAATGCTGTAGCTCCTCTTGCAGTTGAGCGGTCGTGGTAACAACATGATCGCACAACTCCAGCGTTTCGCGCATCCGATTAACACCGTCGTCGTAGAGCTGCTTATCATCGACACTCATCTGTTGAACATATTTAATTGAATCAGTATATTTCTGGTCAATTACCAAATCATCGATATCAAAAAAACAGGTTTTATTAAAATAATGCGCCTGCTTGATAAACTCGCGAATCGTATCAGTTATTGGGCAGCGGAAAAATACAAATCCGCGATAATACTTCAATTGATCAAGCGATAATCTATCATAAAAAACGCTCTCAACAGTTAACCCCTGCGACATTAGCTGCTCCATTTGATGAGCAACTCGGTAGCGTTCTGGATGCGGTAAAGTGCAGCCGTTAATAAATAAAATATCTTTATATACTTGCTGTTTTTTATCAGGAAATTTCTTATAATATGCATACTTTGCTGCGCGTTTTACAAAGCGGACAGCACCATCGTCTTTGATTATCACAACACTTTTCTTTACAAGATTATTAACTTTACGTATCATTATTGTTCCTCCTTAGCCGTCATATATGGATTATATAACGTTTTTAGACCTTTATTGCAAAGAGCTTTAGTTAGCAATCGGCTAGTTATTCTTGTTGATTCATCAATCGAAGCCAACTTATTTCGTTCAATAAATAGCACGGGGAGATCTATCGCACCTAGATTGTATCTAGCGGTTAGATAAATGTGTTTCGTAAAGGATCGCCGGCTTAGCGTCTGTATGCATTCTACTATTTTTTTATCTAAGATTGACGTAAGGTTTTCTATGACTCGATTCTCGTCAGCTACAGACGGAACAACTGCACCGATATCAAGTCGCATCACATCGCCCATATCGCTATAATTATCAATGTCTTTAATCATAGTCTCTGAGAATACTATTATATCAGCAGTTTCATCACGAATGACATCGCCCACAGTGGCTGATTCGCTAAATAATATATTTTTTATGGTAAGATTTTGCGGCGTAGAATATTTTAGCCGCCACTGAGCGCCATATGTTGAATCGCGCACAACTTGAGCTTGAACTTGACGACTCTTGACATCGTCATTTAAAGCCCTCTCCTGAGCATCAATAACATAAGGTTTCGCGTCCAACCCTTGTGCAGTAGAATCTTTATGGACACGCCAATAGTAAAGTATTTGCGAAACATGCGCAATCTGCTGCGGCTGTAGTATTCTTGTTATGCGCAAAAAAAGCTCCCAATCTTGAGCTCCATTGTAGTTGCCATCTTCACCCTCCAACTCCAACAAAAGTTTCCGCTGTATGACAGCAAAGTGCGTAATATAGTTGACCGACCGCAAGAAATCATCATTCCAATCAGGTTTGAAAAATGGTTGATATTGTCGTCCGCGTTCATCAAGCTTAATCTCGTCAGTATATATAAATTTTACATCTGGCAAATTATTTATCTTTTCGACAATTCGCAATAAAGCGTCTGGGTGCAGCACATCGTCATGATCAAGTAGCGCCACGTATTCCCCGCTAGCTTTATGGATACCGTAATTTGTCGCCCCGGCAATATGGCGATTGGCCTTAAGAAAAAAAGGCTTTATTTTTGCATTAGTCTTTGCTATAGCGCTGATTTCTTGTTTCAAGCCTGCATCAGGCGACGCATCATCAACAATAATCAGCTCCCAATTATCGTATGATTGAGATTCAACCGACTGAACCATTTCCCTCAAGTATTTCGTTGGAGTATTATAAGCTGGCACAATAATCGACACTAGCGGCTGCCTATACAGCCTTTTGTTCGTACGAACAACCTTGTAATCACGCTGCCATAATTCGTATAGTTTACGCTGGCGCGAATCAAGATAATTGCGATATGGCGAAATCAGTAACAGCAAGAAAGAATAAAGTGTTCTATTGTATTTTATTATATTTTTCAAGCGTTGCAGCATATTTTATTTCCATGTGTGATCTAGCTTCGTCACACCACCCCAGCGGCCGTGTCTATAATCACGTTGGACTGAAAAAAACGGTCCTTCCTCGATAAAAGCAATCACCTTTGTATCATTAGCCCCCATCAAACCCGCCTTGATAAAATACCTGCCTTCATTAAGATTTAACCTTACAGTGTAGCGAGCTGTTTGATCTTTGATAGCGCTAGTTTTTTCTTGGTAAGTATTAGGTCCGTAAACATACTCGCCATTTTCACGAAAAATTGCAACGCCTACATGTTTAACACCCTTTTGCTGCCATGATAAATCTACTGTCATAGTTTCTTCGAAATCATACATAGTTTTTTCTTTACCATCAGTGCCGCGCAACACTATTTTGAACGGTACCGTCCCTTCGTTATCGCCGTTTAGCCCAGTTGTCTGGTCGTAGTTCTGGCTGTTGCTACGACTATATGCCGCCGCAATACGATACGGTTTGCCAATCATTTTAACGTGGCCGTCTTCAATAAATACTGCTTTTGTACAAAACCTCTCGACTGCCGCCATATCGTGAGTTACCAAAATTACGGTACGTTTTTCACGCTTAAGCTTATCAAAGTACGAATAGCACTTCTTTTGAAAAGCCTCATCGCCAACCGCAAGCACTTCATCAAGCAACAAAATATCAGCATGAGCGCGGATTGCAATTGAAAAGGCTAAACGGACCTGCATACCGCTTGAATAATTCTTAAGCCGTTCTTCCATAAAGTCTTCTAATTCTGCAAACTCAACAATCGCGCTATACATAGATTCCATTTCTTCATGGCTAAACCCTAGTAGTGCACCATTAAGAAAGATGTTTTCGCGGCCAGTTAACTCTGGATTAAATCCTACGCCGAGCTCAATAAACGGCACTAGCGAACCGTGCACTTTAACGTTACCGCTATTTGGCGTATAAATACCAGCGATCGTTTTCAACAGTGTGCTCTTTCCTGAACCATTGCGGCCAACTATACCGAAAAAATCTCCTTCGTTTATAGTAAAACTTATATCCTTTAACGGCGTAAACACACGATAGCCTTTGCGGCCTTTTAGTATATTTATCAACTGTTGTTTAACACCTGAACTAGCTTCAAGCGGAATTTTGAAAGATTTCGTTAGTTTGCTAATCTCGACAATTGCCTTAGACATCAAACACTCTCCGCGAAGTACCGCTGGTTAGATCGAAAATAAAAAACTGCTAGCAATATTACGATGATAACTGCAACAAACGGCGTCAACATCACCGGAAACGACACCAAATCATACAGCTGAAGTGTTTGTTGTGTCACTAATACCTTACGAACATCTTGAACTACTTGAGCAACCGGATTAAGCATTAGCCATGAGGCAGCCCACGGCATCTGTTTTACAACCATTTGCAACGGATATATTACCGGAGTAGCATAGAATGCTGCTTGCAAGAATATTTCCCATAGATAACCGATATCTCGATATTTAACGTTAAGCGTTGCTAGAAAAAATGCTACCGCCAATGAAAAGACATACAATTCAGCTATCAGAGGAATTATAAGCAACGCCTCTGCAGATATAGACACACTGTTGATTACGCAAAACACCAAAATAACAATTGTATTTATTATAAGATTGATAAATGCAGAAATAGTGCCGGACACAACAATAATAAATTTCGGGAAATTAATCTTGCGAATTAAGTCGCCCCGCGAGACTATTGATTGTAATCCTTGTACGGTTGCCTCGGTAAAGAAATTCCATAATACAATACCAACTAATAAATATACTGGAAAATGTTCAATATCTCTGCCTAGACGTAAGAATTTATCAAATACTATATATAGAATAATAAATAAAAATATTGGTTTTAAGATTGACCACAAATAACCTAATATTGATCCTTGATAGCGTAATTTAAAATCCGTTACAACCAGCTCGCGTAACAATATTTTATTACGTCTATTCCATACACTCGCTACTTTCATAGTCTCTCCAGCCATTATATAATAAGATTGTGACAAAAAACAATCTCGCCATCATTGTCCTTAACTGGAACGGCGCCGATGACGCACTTGAGTGCATCAACTCGCTGGCCCAGCAGACACTCAAACCGACTATCATAGTCGTTGATAATCATTCTCACGACGACTCTGTCATGCGTTTCGAACAGTATCAGACAGAATATCCGTCCGTAGATTGTACAATTATCACTAACGATAAGAATCTGGGATTCGCCGGCGGTATTAATACCGGACTAGTTCATGCACGCGAACAAGGTTTTGAATATATTGGCGTACTTAACCCTGATGCCGTTGCCGACAAAAACTGGTGTAGAGCACTCGTCGACGAACTGTCAAGCCAGCCAAAATGCGGTATTGCAACTGGTATTTTACAACGGCGCGATAGTAAGACGCTTGATACAACTGGCGATTTCTATACCACCTGGGGCCTGCCCGGCCCGCGCAACCGCGATGAGCCTGTTGAAAATGCGCCGAGTAAGCCTGGCGAGATTTTTGGTGCGACTGGCGGCGGAGCGATTTATCGCGCGGCAATTTTTGACGATATCGATATGTTCGACGAGGACTTTTTCATGTATTACGAAGATGTCGACCTCAGTTTTCGCGCCCAGTTAGCCGGCTGGAAGATCCGCTTTACGCCCAAAGCCATCGCTTATCACAAGGTTGGCGCCAGCAGCAAAAAAGTGCCTGGTCTCGCCGTTTATAATACCTTCAAAAACTTGCCATTAGTCTTCATTAAAAACGTTCCAGGGAAGTTATTTTGGTATATTGGCCTGCGCTTTTTCCTGGCATATTGGCTAATTTTCGCCAGCGCCGTCCGCCACGGCAACGGCTGGCCAGCTTTCAAGGGTATATTAGCCTCAATAATTCGTAAGCCCGCTGCCTACCATAAACGCTGGTCTATTCAAAAAAACCGCAGAGTCTCTGTCAACTACATCCGCAGCATCATCCACGAAGGGCCGCTACCCAATCAAACTGGGCTGATGAAATTTCGTAAGTTTTTTACTGAGAAATAAACTTATGATTGTGTTTGATTTTAACCATATTGAAGGGTGCACTCAATCATTTATTCATACACTTCTAAGCAAACCAATCCGCGATTTTAGAGAAACAGCTTTTAATAATTTATTGTATCAAAATGCCAATCAAGATGTTAAAAAGATCATATCAATCGTTTATCGTTATATGCAGGAAAGTTTAGATGAATAATACCCGTAGAACGTTTTTATATCAAAACACGCTCTACGGGGAGGATTAATCCATATGCGCCTACTAGAATACGAAGCCAAAAACCTACTGTCAGCGTGTGGAGTGCCGATACCGCGCAGCAAAGTTTTCGCTGCTAATGAATTGCAAGCTATCGCTGCGCCAATCGTTCTGAAATCGCAGGTTCCTATCGGCGGGCGCGGCAAACTTGGCGGCGTACAAATAGTCCGTCGGCAGTCAGATGTAGAATCTATTGCCCGAAAAATGTTCAATCTTAAAATCAAGGGATTTTTGCCGTCAAAATTACTAGCCGAAGAAATCCTTGATATCAGCCGCGAATTTTATTTTTCGTTAAATATTAATCGCCAAACCGCTGGCATTGGACTGCTTGCCCATACTGGCGGCGGTGTCGAAATTGAAAGCCAAGATACTGCGGATTTTTTTCGGCGCGATATCGTCAACGAAAAATTCGAATCTTTAGCCGACGAACTTGCTGATTATCTCGATATTGCTGACAGAGCGTTCTTGCTGCAAGATATTATTGAAAATGCTTATCGTTGTTTTATTGACAATGATTGCTTGTTACTAGAGATTAACCCGCTAGTACTCACCTCTGACGGTAAGTTAATCGCTGGCGACGCTAAAATTACCGTTGACGATGCAGCTGCTTTTCGCCACTTGGATTGGCAATTCGAAGACAACTCTACCGAACACAATTTCGTCATACTTAATCGTGACGGCGCGGTTGCTACAATCGCCAATGGTGCCGGGCTCGCCATGGCAACGGTCGATGCAGTCAAAGCAAGCGGTTTGATACCAGCTAATTTCCTCGATATCGGTGGTACAGCTACTTCTGATAAAGTCCTCGATTGCTTCCGTCAAATCACTACTCTTGATAATATCAAGGTGATTATCATCAATATCTTTGGCGGCATTGTCCGCTGCGATGAGGTGGCCCGAGCCATTATCGATGCCCAGCGGCAAATTCCTGACCTACCAAAACTCGCCATTCGCCTATCTGGCAACCGCGAATCCGAAGCCCGCCAACTGCTAGCGCAATATGATCTGCCACTATTCGACAGTTTAGAAACAATCCTGGAGGACATTTCATGACACCACAGCTTTTCACTGGCAAAAATATCATAATTCAGGGAATCACTGGCAAAAACGGCCGGTTTCATGCGCGAAACATGCTTGATTACAAGACATCTATCGTTGCTGGCACCTCGCCTAATCAAGCTGTTTCCGAAGTTCACGGCGTACCAGTTTTCCGAACAATTAGCGATATCAAAAAACGTTTTGCCATTGATATTTCCGTGATTTTTGTGCCAGCGCCGTACGCCAAAGCCGCTATTTTAGAGGCTATTCAGGCGCAAATCCCGCTTATCATCTGCATCACCGAGGGCGTACCAGTGCACGATATGCTCGAGATTAAGCAAAAACTACGCCGCAGCCATTCAGTCTTGATCGGTCCAAACTGCCCCGGCGTGTTATTACCAGGCAGGCAGCTGCTGGGTATCATTCCAGCGTCACTGGCAACACCTGGCGACACGGCGATTGTCAGCCGCAGTGGCACGCTTACTTACGAAGCCATGTCGTTATTGACACAGGCTGGTTTCGGGCAGCGATATATCATCGGTATCGGCGGCGATATGATTAGCGGTAGTATTTTTGTCGATTGTTTACAGTTATTTCAAAACGACCCTAGCGTTAAACGTATAGTAATGATCGGCGAAATCGGCGGCATTAGCGAAATTACGGCAGCTGATTACATTAAGCAATCTATTAGTAAGCTAGTTTACGCTTACATCGCTGGACATAGCGCTCCTAACGGCGTCCAAATGGGACACGCTGGCGCTATCCTCGGTACTAACGCGCTTGAGTCAGCGGCTGCTAAAACGGCTTATTTACAGCAAGCTGGCACTATCACTGCCAACTCAATTAGCCAGCTTATTCAAAAAATAAAGTGATATAATTAGCCTATGAAGACCATTACCGTTCTAATACCAGCCTACAACGAAGAAGCGGTGTTGCCGCAGTTATTCGCGCGTCTAAAAGATTTGCAAAAAACGATCAAAAAATACCGCCTAGAACTGCTATTTATCAACGATGGCAGTAGCGATGACACCTTGACTATGATTCAAAGAGAAGCCAAAAAGAATTCTTCAATTGCTTATGTTAATCTATCGCGCAATTTTGGCAAGGAAGCTGGCATGCTAGCTGGCTTTGATTACGCCAAAGGCGATGCAGTAGTAATTATTGACGCTGATTTACAAGATCCGCCCGAGCTAATTCCGCAAATGATTGAGCTCTGGGAACAAGGCTACGACGATGTTTACGCGCGGCGACGCAGCCGCCAGGGTGAAACTTGGCTCAAGAAAAAAACCAGCGAGTGGTACTACCGTATTTTGCAAAAGTCGACGCGTATTCCAATTCAGCGCGATACTGGCGATTTTCGCTTGCTTGATTGGCGCTGTGTTGAAGCTCTCAAGCTGCTGCGCGAATCGCAGCGCAACACCAAGGCCCTTTTTAGCTGGATCGGCTTCAACAAAAAAGAGTTGCTCTACGATCGCGACCCGCGCGCTGCCGGCGATACCAAATGGAACTACAGCAAACTGATTAATCTCGCTATTGACGGTATCACCAGTTTCACCACGGCGCCGCTGCGAATGTCATCGATTTTGGGGATGATTATATCATGTGGTGCATTTTTGTATATTCTTTATCTGCTAATTCGACCGCTATTCGGCGTACCTACTGGCGCTGGCTATTCATCGCTAATGGCAGTAATCTTGTTTCTCGGCGGCATCCAGCTGATTAGCCTAGGTATTATCGGTGAGTACATTGCTCGAATATTTAGCGAGTCCAAGGACCGGCCTGGTTACTTTGTCGAGGAATATCACGAGGCTAAGCGTGAAAAATAAGGCGCAAATTGGTCGTTTCGCTATCGTCGGCACAATAAATACGGTAATTGATTTTGGGTTATTATTTTTACTAACCTTTCTAGGACTACCGAAACTAGCCGCCAATACTGTCTCGACCGGTACTGCCTTTGTTTTTAGCTTTTTCGCTAACAAAAAGTACACCTTCAAATCCACTAGCAAAAATATCAAATATGAGATAGTGTCTTTTGTGATTGTTACACTATTCGGCTTGTGGGTACTCCAAAACGCTATGATTTGGCTGACTACGCCGCTAATCAAAAACTTCATAACTAACGAACAAACTTCCTTGTTCGCCGCTAAATTATTTGCCACGGCCGTCTCTTTGATTTGGAATTATTGCCTATACGAGCGAATTGTTTTCAGAAAGGAATCATTATGAGTCATATCGCTATTGATGCCCGCGTTATCAACTCTGGGACTGGTACTTACGTGGTTAAGTTGCTAGAATATTTGCAAAAAATCGACCGCCACAATACTTATAGCATACTCGTGCCAACCAAAGATAAAGATTATTGGCAGCCAACTAACTCGAATTTTAACGTCCTAACTATCGATTTCAAAAACTATTCGTTAGCTGAACAACTTGGTTTCAAAACCTTTCTCGATGACCTCAGTCCAGATTTGGTGCATTTTTGCATGCCGCAACAGCCAATCCGATATCGCGGCAAGCACGTCACTACCGTTCATGATATGACACTGCTCAATACTTATAATTCCGACAAGAATTGGCTAGTTTTTCACGCTAAACAACTGGTTGGCCGCTGGGTATTCAAGAAAATTGCCAAAACTAGCCAGCATATCATCACCGTGTCAAACACTACCAAACACGAATATCAAGCATTCTGCGGGATAGCTGATGATAAAATTACAACGATTTATGAAGCTGCCGAGATTCATCAGGGCAGCCTACAGCCATACAAAACACCGTTTACGCGTTTTATTGCTTATGTCGGCCAGCAGCCTGATTACAAAAATATCCGCCGTTTGGGCGACGCCCACCAAAAACTACTACAAAAGTACCCCGACCTCGGATTAGTGCTAGTTGGCCGGATTAACGCTGCCACTCAGCGCAACAAAGACTATTTTGAATCAAAAAAGTACAAAAATATTCACTTCACCGGCTTTATACCTGATGCTGAGCGCGACTGGATTTTTACTCGGTCGCTAGCATATGTCTTCCCGTCGCTGCTCGAGGGCTTCGGCTTGCCGCCATTGGAAGCAATGGCCTACGGTACGCCAGTTGTTTCCAGCAATGCTTCTTGCATGCCAGAAATTCTCGGCGACGCGGCAATATACTTTGATCCGCTTGATATTGAGGACATTGCCAGCAAGATTGATACCGTTATTACCGATAAATCACTGCGTAATACTTTGTCTAAAAAAGGCAAGCAACAAGTGGCTAAGTATTCTTGGCGGCGGATGGCCGAGCAAACTTTGCAAATTTACGAAAATGCCATTAACAGCTAGAGTCTCATCTCTTTGAAGGCTTTTTGCGCTAAATCATACATAGTTTGGTACACAGCGATATCGGCGCCCTGCTCGGCAGTATGCAGGTAAATCACGTTATCGACAACCTCGATTGAGACCTCGAAACCGAGCGCTGCCAATTGCTCCATGTACGTCGGGTTGAGCAGCTCAAAGCTAGCTGCTTGGTCGGTATTAGAAGCATACACCTCGTATAACTCATTGAACTTACCCCACTCCATTTCGACTTTTTCCAGACCGCGAACACCGCCGAAACGCATCATTTTCTTGCGGCGAACAATAATTTGGCCGTAATCTTTCGGTACGTTAATTTGAGCGATAACTACTGATGAGCTATCACTGGCGCGCTGGTAAGTATACAATTGCACCAGCAATGATTCTTTATACAAGCCAACTACATGATTATTAATGTCTGATGTACCAAATTGTGCACCGTTAAATAGTTGCCCGCGCTTTGGTATAAACAACCAGCCCATATCAGCGCTATAGCAATAATTATTCTGGCGGGCAAATTGGTCGATTTGCGGATTATACATCGCCGGGTTAGCTGTCGCCTGATCGACACCGTCTAATAACCAGTCTTTGCCATGGCGGCGGAATCGCCAATATTCAGTGAACATACTATTGTCGGTAAATAATGTCTGGTTGGTAGTGTTATCGACCAGCGAATCTTTAGCACTCGCCGAAAAACCAATCGTTACTGTGTCTTGGCTGTCATCTGGCGAATCTAGCATATCGACCACCTCGGCGTCGTTCACTACGATATCCGACATTTGGTTTGTCCGATTCATTAGCTGTAATGTATAAATCATCAAACCAGCATGATAAGCATAATTTTCGGTGGTATAGGCCTTAATCGCTTCGCTATCTTGTTTCGCCCAATCGCTTTGGTAGCGCAGGAATACTTGCTTGGCGTGATCGATTATTTGTTGTTCGTTCCATACCGGATCGGCAGCGCTAGCTTGCATAAGTTTATCGCGCAAGAACTTGCTTTGCTTAATCTTATTAAACGCCTCGTAAAGTCCGGTAATCATACCGACGAGCGCTCCTAGGGCGATAGTTACACCTACCCAACCTCTAGCAATCAACACAAAGGTTATTACTATCAAGACAAAACCAATCACGTTCGCAGCCACAAACCGCGTACCTTCTTGGCCTATGTGTTTGCGCAGCGCCGAACCGATACAATAAGCCGGTACGAAGCCAATCATCGCTATGCCGGCCAGCAAACCGCCGCCTCCGCCGCCGCCAGAACCACCACCCGAGCCGCCGGATCCGCCGCCGCCAGCACGAGCAAAGAGCTCGATATTTGTCAAAAATAAATGTTCCATCGAGCTCCTTACTTTTAATTTATTATTTTATAATTAAAATTTGACTTCAACTGGCTTTTCAATTGCTGCCCGTTCGCTTTCGCTAACGTCGAAGAATTCTTTATCAGCGTTAAATCCTAGCATTCCAGCGAAAATATTAGTCGGGAAGACTTTGCGCTTGGTGTTGAACTGAGTGACGTTAGCATTGTAAAAGCGGCGCGAGGCAGCAATTTTATCTTCGGTGTCGGTAATTTGCGCTTGCAGCTCCATAAAGTTGCTAGAAGCTTTCAGCTCCGGATAATTTTCGGATACCGCGAACAAGCTCTTGAGCGCCATAGTTAATTCGCCGTCAGCCTTGGCTGCTTCAGCCGGGTGTGTTGCCGACATGATAGCCGAGCGCGCCTCAGTGACTTTTTCGAAAACGCCGCTCTCGTGCGCTGCGTAACCTTTAACAGTTTCAACGAGGTTCGGGATCAAGTCGGCGCGGCGCTTCAACTGCACCGAAATACCGCTCCACGATTCGTCAGTTTTGATATTTAGCTTAACCAAGCTATTATACATGCCGATTACCGCGCCGATCACGACAACCAGCAGGATAACCACCACAGCTACGATTATTAGTACAGCAGCCATACTCCAATCCTTTCTTTTATACTTATGATTATAACGCTAAGAACTCGCCTGCGCAATAATAATATAGCGCTGGCGGCCTTCGCCCTCAGAGTAAGTGCGAATATCACTGTATTCGGCCGCTATCCGGTGGACAATCCGGCGATCAGCAGCGTTAATATGAGCAACATGCGAATCGCCAGTGCGGCGCACTTCTTCGATCCAACCGCGAGCCTTTTCGGCAATTTTTTCTTCGCGCTGCTTCTTATAACCGGCAATATCGACGATTACGCGGGTAACCGCCGCATTATTATTGCGCAGCACTGTCGATACCATGTATTGCAAGCTGCGTAGCGTCTCGGCATTGCGGCCAATCAAAATACTATTGAGGTCGCTACTGGCAATGTCAATCGATAAAATATCATCCTGATAGCTAGTCTCGACCTCTATATTTTCGCCAAAAAACGACAAAATATCCTCGACAAATTTCTTGGCATAGGCAATTGACTGTTCTTTATCCATACTTCTCCTTTCCTACTTCGCCTTAATCCGCGTGATGTGCGCTTCTTTAGCTTTTTTCTCGCGGGTTTTGGCTTTTTTCGATTTTTTGGGAGCGCTAGCCTCTTCGGCAATTTCGTGCATTTCTTCAGCATCTTTTCGCAGCAAGAAATGCTGCTGAGCGGCCGCCACCAAGTTAGACGCCGTATAGTAAAGCGCCAATGCTCCTGGCAGCCCCACCCTGATCAAGAACATCATTGCCGGCATAACCTTCATCATGCCGCGCGTCATAATACCGCTCATCTCGGTCGGGTCCGCTTCTTTACCTTCAGCTGCCTCTTTCATCAGATCGCGGAAACGCTTTTGGTTTTTGCCAGCAGTTGGCGCGGTTTGCTTAGTGATAATATACTGAGTAATTGCCGATACGGCCGCCAAAGCCAACAAGAAAAAGTCAATGCCGTGGTTGCTAAAAGTTGTCTTAGTCAAATCAATAAACCCGAGCATTGTATGGTTGAAATTAGCTGGATTTTGGATAATCGACTGAATAACATCGATATTTTTGATTGGCTCGTAAAGGTATTGACTAATCACTTCGCTTTTGAGAGAGATAATGATTCTAATCACCTGGTAAAGTCCAATAAATATCGGCAACTGGATAACCAGTACTAACACCGAACGCATCGGCTTAATACCATAGCGTTTGTATAGTTCCATTTGCTGCATGGCTTCAGCCTGGCGATCGCCTTTGGTGTTTTTCTTGATCTTAGCCAACTCCGGCTGCATTTTGCGCATCAGCTTGGTTTGGTTGAGCTGGCTTTTGATTAGCGGATACATCACAAACCGCAGAATAATCGTAAAGATAATAATCGCCAGCCCGAAATCGTGCCACGGAATGATACTATACAATAACATTAGCGCGTTAAAAATCGGCTGGACAATCAATAATTGGAATAAATCATGCATAAAAGCCTCGTATTCTCCTCTCGGCAAGTACTTATCTATACCATTATATCATCTCTTTGGCTGGCAACTACCGAATCAAGCGATGATTTGCGCAAAAATAGCATCAAGCGATGATTTCAGATCGCCAGGCGCCAAACTTAGCGCTTCGCCGTTGGTAACAATCACTGCGATATCGACGTTTTTAACGCGAGGTAAAACATCAACCCGCAGGCGTTCATAAACGCGGCGGCGAATACGATTGCGCCCAACCGCTGATTTATGGACTTTTTTACTAATTACTACCGCAAAGCGCGGCTGCTGACGGCGAGGATTGGTAATATATCTGACCGTGAAATAACGCGACCTAACCGCTTGGCCGTTTTTGTACAAAAATTTCAAGCTGCCATGCCCGTGAAACCGATATTTTGACGCAATCATACAATAAATTCCATTATAGCAAAATAGCGCCGAAAATTAGCGCTATTTACCTGTAGTTACCTCGACTAGTTAGAGTGCGATACGAGCACGGCCTTTAGCCTGGCGGCGCTTGAGTACAGCCCGGCCAGCTTTGGTTGCCCGACGGGCACGGTAGCCGTGCGTCTTGACGCGGTGTCGAGTATGCGGTTGAAAAGTTCGCTTTGGCATAATGATAGCTATTATAGCAATTTCACGCTCAATAATCAATATTTGATTGCTAATCTGTCGAGATTATACTATCGCTATATAAATTATCCACATTTTTGGCTGGTTTGTCCACAAATTTAACAGAGGTAGCGCTAAATTGTGGAAAAACTCACCCCTGTTTAGTCACCTACATAACTATCAATGAACGTAACGTTCTTATAGTTGTGGAAAACTCGTGAATCAGCTATCATAGAGATAAGTTATTAACAGCTTGTGAGGGTATAAGTTTTAGATGAATAATTCATTATGGCAAAGTGTCCTGGGGGAAATCGAGCTTTCGGTATCGCATGCGAACTTCAAAACCTGGTTTCGCGATACTGAGCTACTATCTTACGATAATGGCACGGCGACTATCGGCGTTGTTAATGTCTTTGCTAAATCACAGCTTGAAAAGCGTTTTGATACGCAAATCCGCGAAATCCTCAAGAAAAATAACCCTAATATCAAAGATGTTAATTACAAAGTCAAAAATACCAAGAAAAAAATCACTAGCCGTGAAACCACCGCTTCGCTGCGCGATCGCGCTAACGAGTTAATTAGCCGCGCGCCAGTTAACGCCAAAACACCCACCGCCAATACCACCCTTAACCCGCGCTACACTTTTGATAATTTCGTGGTTGGTTCGTGCAACGACCTCGCCTACACTGCTTGCCAGGCAGCCGCCGCTAATCCTGGCGCCAAGTATAACCCGCTTTTCATCTACGGCGGCGTTGGCTTGGGCAAGACTCACTTGATTCAAGCTGTCGGCAACGCCATCATCAAGCGCGATTCCAAAATGAAAGTTGCCTATGTTAGCTCTGAAACTTTCATGAAAGAGTTTCTCGATAGTATTCGTTTCAAAATCGCTGGCTTCAGCGATAAATATCGCAACGTTGACGTCTTGATCGTCGATGATATGCAATTCATCGCCGGCAAAGAAAAAACTCAAGAAGAATTCTTTCATACTTTTAATGCCCTACATCAAGCTAATAAGCAAATTATCATCAGCAGCGACAAGCCGCCGCGCAGTATTCCAACCTTAACCGAGAGGCTGCGCAGCCGCTTTGAATGGGGTATGGCGATTGACATTCAAATGCCTGATTTCGAGACTCGCTGCGTCATCATCGAGACCAAAGCTAGCATGTCCGGCGTGACATTAGAGCGCCAGACGGTCGAATATTTAGCGCAAAATATCAAAACTAATGTCCGCGAGCTAGAGGGCGCGCTTAATCAGCTGCTGGCTTATTCGGAAATGCGCGGCACCACGCCAGATGCCGCCACCGCCGAAGGACTGCTCGGCAACGTTCGATCAACCAGGCCGCAACATCTAACCGCCAAGCAAATCATCGACAAAACTGCCCGCCACTTCCAAATCGATAGCAAAGAAATGTGCAGCAGTAAGCGCGACAAATACATTGCTACGCCGCGGCAAATTGCTATGTATTTACTACGTAGCGAACTGCATATGAGTTTTCCGCGCATCGCTCAAGAGCTCGGCCGCAAAGATCACACCACGGCTATTCATTCGGTCAACAAAATTGAAAAGGCTATCAAGCTTGACCTCACTATCCGCGAACAAGTCGCCGAAATCCGGGAGAAACTTTATGCTTAAATCCTGTGGAAATTTTGTGTACAGCCGGTTCAAAGCTTTGGGTAAAAATTGTGTTCGTTTATCCACTGTTTGGCGAGAGGCCTGGTTGTCATTGTCATCAAAGTGGATAAACTGCCTAGTTTTACTATGTGAAACTCACTCTTTTTCCGCTAGATTTTCTCAGGCTAAAATTCGTCAATTACCTCTGTTAATCAGCTACTTTTCCCCATTGTCCACAGTACCTACTATATACATCACTAATTATAAAAAGAAAGATAGGTAATAATTATGGAATTATCGGTCACACAAGAAAACTTTGCGCGAGCACTGGCAATCGTTGGCCGGATCGCTAGCAGCCGCGCCGGACTACCAATACTTGGCAATGTGTTGCTGCGAACCGAAGCTAACCGGTTATTGGTTGCTGCGACTAACTTAGAGATAGCAGCAACTTGCTATGTTGGCGCCAAAATTACTAAACCAGGCGAATTAACCTTGCCGGCTAAGCTAATTAGCGAATTTATAGCTAGTCTGCCGCGCGGTACGGTTGATATAGCTAGCAAAGGAACGTCGATGACGATTTCGTCGGGCAATTATTCATCAATTATGTCGGGCGTTGACGCTGGCGAATTCCCAGAATTGCCGTCGATTGATGAAAATCAAGCTGTCACCTACACTATCGCGGTAGCCGATTTCAAGCAAGCTGTCAGCCAGACGATTATCACTACTAGCAATGATACCTCGCGTCCAGTACTGACCGGCGTTTATTGGCACACTGACGGCGGTAAATTGTATCTAGCGGGCACTGACGGCTATCGCTTAGCACAGCGCCGCTTGTTTGATACTACCAGCGAAATTGCGGCAATTGTGCCAACATCGAGCCTGCAAGAGGTGCTGCGAACAATTTCGGATAGCACCGACCAAGTCGAAGTACTGTTTGACGACGAGCAAGTCCGCTTCCGGGTCGATGACTCCGAGATTACCAGCCGTTTAATCGAAGGCAGCTATCCGAAATATCAGCAGTTAATACCAGCGACCTCCGAAACCCAAGCGCGAGTCAAGATGGATGATTTTTCGCGAATTGTGAAGATCGCTGGATTGTTTGCGCGCAATTCTGGCGGCAGCGTGACAGTGACAGTTGATGGTGAAAAGAATAATATTAGTATTCACTCGATTGCTAGCGAACTTGGCGAGAATACTAGCTCGGCTGATGCCGAGGTCACTGGCGGCGGTGTTCTCACGTTAAATTCACGCTATATTACCGACGCGCTTGGGGTTATCGATGGCGATAGCGTTGATTTCCGGTTTAGCGGCAAACTGTCGCCATGCGTTTTGTCGCCGGCAAGTGAAGATTCGGATTATATCCATATAATTATGCCTCTGAAGAGTTAATATGAAGATTTTGCGATTGGCGGTGCAGAATGTTCGCGTTCATTCGCTGAAAATGCTTGATTTGGAGACAGGAACGACGCTAATATCTGGCCCGAACGGTTGCGGCAAGACATCGCTTATCGAGGCCTTATATATTGCTTTGCGCGGCAAGTCCTTTCGCGGCAGCGACGAATCGATTTGTTCGTACGGCGCTCAAATGTATCAGATAGACGTAGCTACCGATGAACTGCAATATCGGGTGACTTATCAAAATCAAGACGGCGCCAAGCGCAAACAGTTCGTGGTTGCTGGCAAAAAACACGGCCGCTTGCCTTATGCTCTCAAATATCCGATTGTGTTGTTTGAGCCGGATACGCTGCGGATTGTTAACGGCTCGCCGCAGCGCCGCCGCGATTTTTTGGACGGGTTGATTCAACAGTATGACCAATCATATTCACATGAGTTGAGCCGCTATAATCGCGCTCTATTGCAGCGTAATAAGCTTCTCAAGGATCCGCTAATTAACGACGACGAATTATTCTCTTGGAATCTGATACTGAGCGATTACGGCGCTAAAATTATTAGTAAGCGGCAAGCGGTTTTGAGTGATTTTAATAGTAAAATAACTGCAATCTATCAGAGTATTGCTGGCACGAGCGACACGGTTAGCTTGCAATACTCCCACGAAAGCCGCGTGTCGGCGCAAAAACTGCTCAAGGAATATGAAGAAAAAATCACTTATGATAAGGCGGTTGGCGCGACCAGCACCGGGCCGCATCGGCATGATATAGCGATTGGATTTGGCGATAAATCTGCTGCCAAAGTTGCCTCTCGCGGCGAGACGCGGACGATTGTTTTGGCGCTGAAATTTCTCGAGGCAGCTTATATCGAGCAGCAAACTGGTAAAAGGCCGTTAATTTTGCTAGATGACGTCTTTGGCGAGCTTGATCAACACCGCCAAAAGCGGCTGATGAGCGAATTCGTTGATAACCAGATCGTGATGACGAGTACTGGCTAGCTGGTCTACATGTCTAAACGTCGGGCGTACCCTTTTTTTTGTTCAGATTATAATTCGGCATGAGCGGCCGCTGTGTAGTGATATCGATAGTGTTAGCTTTATTGAGGGTACTTTGCGGCGCTGAGCAGTCGTATTTGCTGATCGAGATCATCGGCTTGCATTTAACTACCCATTTTGAATCTTTCTTCTCGAGAACGACTTTCAGAGTGTCTCGGTTTAAGTCGGTGCTAGCGCCGTTAAACACCAGGGCGGCAATCGCCCAATCACCCTTCTCTAGTACAGCTTCGTTTTTGATAGTATAAAAGGTGCTTATTTTGCTATTGCTGCCTAGGATAGCGCTATCTATAGCTTTTTTGTTCTCGTTCGTCAGTTTTTGCAAGTACGAATTAGTATATTTGTAGTCGAGAGAAACGCTTTTTTTGTCCGAGCCCAATAATATTCCTCGTTGTAAAATTGACACGATATTATCTTTACTCTTAGCTACTAAAAAGTAAGTACCTTTCGGCAAGAAATACTCTTTGCCGGACTGAATGGATTTTTCGATGACTGTTTTGGTAGGAGCGATGGTATTTTCGGTCTTGGTGTCAGTGCCTTTATATAATATAACGCTAGAATATTTCGATGAATCGAATGAGATTGTCAAATACTGGCGAGAAGTAATTACTGCCAATATAATCATCAAAACAGTAAATGCAGAAAAAGCGGCGGCAATTATAATGATTTTCTTCTTCGGCGTCATAAGTTATTCTCCTAGATGGCTTTTATAATCGGCATATTCTATCTGATAATCGCTTAATTTGATACCCATAGATACTAGCCGTAGCGTGGCCTTGTAGCGGTATTGCGGCGATTCGGTACGGATAACGATTATTGGCCGATCGTCTTTCTTGTAGTAACCAACCGAATAGTAAGGATCTTTGATTGGTAATTTAGCGACTACCGGATATTTTTCGGTGAATTTTTTGCCAGCTTCGCGGATTTGCTGGCCAGCAATACCTTCAACTTTATCGTATTGATCCATGTGCTTTTTCTGCCATTGGCGAGCTTGATCTGATTGCGGCATGAGCTCGATAATGACAGTATACCGTGGTTTGGTGGTGGCGTTAACTTCTGTCTGGCTGCTGCGGAAGCCGTCTTTGGCGGCCGTGATTGAATAATCGCCTGGCGGCAGGTAATTGGTACCGTTTCTGGCAGCATACTCGACCTTAGTTTTTTTGTCTTTGAAAGTGATTTTCGCATCGTTAGGGGCGGCAGCAACTTCGACCGGGATTTTCCCCGACCGGTCGATAGCGGTGTAAATTTGATAAATTAGCGCACCAACGATCGCAATGATAGCGAAAATGATAGTGATAATAATAGTTTTGCGTTTATTCATGCTGATATCCCTGATGATGTTGATGATGATGATGATGATTTCTTTCTAAACCATACTGCTCCAGCCCAATCAAACCCTTCGCCGCCAGCACTCGGAGCCTTTTCTCCTTGGCTGGCTGAGGCGTATTTACTTTCGAAACCGTTGATTTCACCTACGTATATCCAGGTATGCCCTGGTGAGAAAGCCACGTCGCCTGGCTGTAATTTGTCGTCTGTAAATTTACTGCCGTCTGGCTCGTATGTACCATTAGCGCTACCAAGATATTGCCAATTAAGGGTAGCCCATAGTCTTTGCACAACAGTGTTACCACCCTTAGCATCAAAATTGTATGTCTTATCGAAACCGCTATCATAAATTAATGTTGTAACAAAGCCGCCGCAATCAACACCGTAATGACTTCCAAAAAAACGCCCCTCATCTGTAGCTTTATAGATTGCTTCAATGTATTCATCTTTTCGTTGAATGCGCGGTTCGTGATGTATCTGCGGCCAGGCGTATTTCAGAGTATACTCTTGTAAGGATGAACTAGCTCCGCCGCCGCTACTACATGAGGCAGAAGTTCCCGGATCAGAGGTTCCAGACGAGCCTAGTGTCGGACTATCTTTATATTTTTCATAAAGGGCTTTGGCATAGGCCTGACGTTTTTCCATCGCACTGCCGCCACTTCCCTCAAAATTTGCTTCAAAAACTTCGGTGGCCTGCTCAGCGCTGGTTGTAGCCCTAACGGCATCAGCAGTGCCACCGCGACCTGGCGTGTGATCTTTCCACTCATCAGTAAGACCCATTTCCCAAGCTAGATATCGTAATTGAATTGAGAAATCATATGGATCACTTCCCATATCAGCTGCAAATTTAACTAACCCATTATTCCAGCGATTAGCTTCATCCCACTGGGCAATACCAATGTGCGATCCGTTAGATGCTCTAGGATCTAGGGTTGGTCCTGACTCTTGTTGAAGGTTGCCGACGATACCGGCAGCTTGAGCTAAGGTTAATTTGGTACCATTGCCAGCGCTCATCAGATAACCTAGGGCAGTTTCTGGATTATCTGATAGCATCTTAACCACGCTACCGCCTGTTTTTGGTTTAACACAGCAATTAGAGGAGCTACTACTAGATGAAGTGGTTGATGTTGTAGATGTAGTAGCGACTGAAGCTCCAGCGTAGCCAGCCATTTCGTCGAGAGCGCCTTGCATAAAGTTTATATATCCCTCAGTATCGTTGCCATCGTCGGGCGGAGCGTATCTATTAGCATAGGCTGTCATACCTTGGTCGATTTCGTCAGAAAACACTGCTCTGTCGTACGAAAACCAGTCGCCGCTATCGACGTTTTTGTTTTCTTCAGCATCAGCGTCAACACTAGCCTCGAAAGATGTCCACATATACCAATTTCGACTAGCCTCTACGACGTGTGGTTGAGAGTCGGTTGCGGTACGTCCAAAGGCGTTATGCCCTTGATGAACTTTTATCTGGGCACCTGGTACGTCTGTAGTGGCTAATGTTGATTCCATCATAGCGTGCGCATACGCCAAAAATGGGCTGAGGTTGGCTTTTTTGGCGCTCGCCACAGCTTTTTGACTGGTACCTTTTAATGGGCTGTCTGGTGCGTGAGTTTCAATGTATTTTTCGATTGCGTCTGCCATTTTTGTGGCATCTAGATTAGGATAGGTCATACCGTTTGGTGCGCCGCTGCCAGGGCTGACTGACGATAAATCGGTACCCGACGACTCTGTCGAGCAGGTAGCATTGGTATCGTAAAATTCTATATTATTAGTAGCTGAATTAATATACAATCTCTCTGGTGCAGCCAAGGCGGTTTGACTATATATACTTACTAATGTAATTACAGAAAGTATAATGCATGCTATTTTTTTTGGCATTATTAATTAGCTACCCTTCTGGCATATTCCCAATGCCATGCCTCAGGTTTACTGCCGTCGCGTTCTGCCCATTTTGGATGAACGAAACCGTATTTGTGAGCATTAGCGGTTAGCCAATTGTATACTGGTGTATCAAAGCCACCAACACTAATATCGGCAGCTAATCCCCAACCATGGTTAGAGCTGCACGGTGGGGCTGGCTTAGCTAGACCACCTTGATAACGTGAACTATTGGGGTCGGCGTATGCTATTTGAGTCTCGCAATCACGATACGCCTCGTTAATACCTAAATCACTACCTGTTTCGGACTTGTAAGCCTTATTCATTTCTTCCATAGCAGCAGCGGCCTGTTTATGCATTCTTTCGCTAGAGAACGATAGAGTAACGAGCTCGTTGTCTGGAAGGGCGCCATTATTGAGACCCTTCCAGACAGATACATCATCACCGCCTTCTGCTGCAGGTTGAGCTTGGTTAAACTCTGGTTCACCTACAGCGCTACCGACACTAGTACTGGTAGATGCTGTTGAAGTTGATGTCGGTTTAGTTGTTTTATCTGGATCTTCATCCATACCATCGACAGTGCGTTTGTCGATTTGGTATAGGTTGTATAGGGCGCGCTGCCGGCTGTCGACGGTGCATTCTTTGGTGTTTATGATGCTAGCTTGGTTGCAAGTGTCTATCCAGTCTTGCAGCTCGCTATTACTCTTTACTTTGCCGTCTTCGTCGATATCGCCGGAAGCGCTTAATTCGCTAGCTACTTGATCAGGCTCTATACCCATATAATCAGTTGGTACGCCGTATTGAACGTCGCAGGCTGGACCGACAGCAATGTCTTTTTCGTTGGCTAGTACGGAGTTTTGCGTGCATTTGTTCTCGTCAATGATATTTTTGGCATAAGCTGATGGATTGAATAAGTTAAATAGCGACGAGGTAGATATCGACGAGATAGCCGACACGAACGCTAATGGACTCGACGCCATACCTAAATACGGTACGAATCGTATAGCGATTGACCCCAGGAAAGTATTCGGACTAGAGATGTCGAATGGGCTGTGTGTTAAGCGGTCTTCTTCGGCTAGGGCAATACGCTCGGGCTGGACAATTTGCTCGTCGAAGGCAACTTTTTGCTGGACGGTTAGCGGTGCATTGCCAGTGTAGCTGGCTTGGTCGGCCATGCTGTTTGATAAGCCCACGCCAGTGATGTCGCCGACATCAGTGCCGGTTGCTCCTTTGGTCTTGTTGCCTAGGAAGTATTCGGCTAATGCTTTCATATCTACCCATTTGGTGAATGCGTCAATAGAGGTCTGCACAATAGTTCCCATGACTGAGCTTAGTTTTTCTTGTACGGTGTCAAATGTCAATAAACCCTCAATTAGGAGTTCTCCCCCTACCCAGGCCCAGCCAATCGGCCCTAGTCCAGCCCTGAGGCCGTCAAAAACATCGACGCCGACTTCGGCTGCTGTCGAGCCGATCAGGTCGCATCCCATTTTGACAGGCTCGCTATTGACAACACCTAGATAGGTGGCTAGAGTGCCGCCAACTCCTGGTATATACGACGACGAGCTGCCAGCGGTGCCTAGACCCATAGTATATTTCATCAGTTTAGCGTCGGTAGCGGGTTTTTTGATAGTACCGTCGGACTTAGTATATGATTGAGTGAGGATAGTCGCTACGTTATTAACCATTTCTGGAGTGGCCTCGCCCTTTTTGATAGCATCAGCGGCTGTCAAAAAGGTATAACCTAGTTTAGCGTACTGGGCGATTCGAAAAGCCTTATTGATATTGACTGCCACATTTGGCGCCTTGGCTGCCGCGCAGATTCCTTGAGCCATCATTAGCTTGACGTCGTTCCCCTTCTTTTTGGTGGCTTTTTTGGCTTCTTTTGTAGCGTAATCACCAGCTTGTTCGGCGATTTCTTTATTCAGTTTATCAGCCGCTTTGTCCTCGATTTTCGTTAATTCGTCTGTGGCTTCGGTTAGAGCCTTTCTGGTTTTTTTGGAGTTTAACTTTTCTGCTACTTTTTTGGTGACGCCTATTTTCTTGAGGAACTTGACCGCGGCGTCGTCAACCCAGTTCACCCAGCGCGGGTTAAAAGCGCGCCGGAAAGCGTTGCGGAGTTTAGGATTATTGCGTAATGCTTTTTTGAAATCTTTAGCGGATATCTTCTCGCCGTCTATCAGATAGTGAGCTGGCCGTTTGCCGCCGATTAGCTTGCCTTTTTCGATAACTTCGCCGGCTTCGTCGAGAGCCTTGACGCCAGCCTTATCAAGCTGTTTTAGTTGGTAATCGGTCGGTTTGTGAAAACGGCAGGCGATTTTGACCAGAGTACAAGACCCAGATGTAGCGTCATCGGCTAGGCGCCGTGCTAAAATTCGGTTTGATCGCGACGATGACGTATATTGCTGCTGATCTATATTGGTGACGATTGACTCTTTGATGGATACCAGTAACGAGCCCATGATGCTAGTCGACGAACCGATACCAACAGCACCGACTAGTAGCATGCTGGCTACCGCGCCAGTCGGGCCAAATCGTTTGAGCTTATTCATAGCCGAAAAGCCGCCTGATTTACCCTTGCCCTTCTTAGGCTTGTTTAGGTCTCTCGAGGTGTTGTCGCGCCAGCCGTCTTGCTGCTGCGACTGCTTCTCTTTGTTATTGATATTGCCGGCGGCGTCGCCACTACTATTACCGCTACTGCTAGCCGCTTCGTTGTCGCGTTTGGCTGGTTTTTTATTCTCCATCCTCGACAAATTTCGGCTGACGGTATCATCCCAGTGCGCCTGGCTCGGCGACATTTCGCGCTCCCAGGCGTCGAAATCGTCGGCATGGCCTTGGTCTGTGGGTGTCTGCATCTGACGCTCCCACTGGTCAAAGTCGTCGGCGTTGTCTTGGCTGGTGTCTGGTCTTTCTCTTGTACCTAGCGGCATAATCTTATTATAACCTTTTTAAGCTATTATGTCTGCTCCTCGGCTGCGGCTGCGGCGGCTTGTTGTAGTGTTGCCTGCGGGTTGGTGGTAATCAAGCCAGTTTCGGTGTCGCTGGCGACAATCTGGATATGAACGTGATTCTGCCCGGCAAAGAATAACCCCTGCCCGACCGGGAAGTTAGCTAGGCGCTTGCGTTCTTCTTCGGTTAATTTGAAAACATCGCCAAGCACATCGACAGCGCTCGACGATTGCTTTAGTAGTAACTGCATTGATGAGTTCGAAACAATGGCGCGGCCCATTTTGCTGCCCATAAAGTCCTCGACATCCTGGGTGATGGTTGTCAGGCCCAAGTAATATTTACGAGCGCGCTTGGCTAAACTAAACATAAAGTTCGCCGAGTCGTCATATTTCATCAGCTGCCAAGCCTCATCGACGATTAACATACGCTTTTTCTGCTGGGTGCGGACAATATTCCAAATGTGGCTAAGGACGATATACATGGCCACCGGCCGCAATTCGTCCTCGAGGTCGCGAATGTTAAAGACTACCATATTGTTGTTAATATCAATATTGCTCTGTTGGCTAAAGATACCAGCAAACGTACCGGTAGTGTATTTGCGCAGGCGCTGCGCCAACTGCGGGCCGGTACCGCCCATGTGTAACAGAGTGTCATATAGATCGCCCATTGTCGGCGGTACCGAAGTGTGCGTCAATGGATCGCTAGTGATACCGACGCGAGCGTAAGTATCAATCAAGCCTTGGTCGAGGTCGGCCTCTTCGGATGGCGATAAGCCGATACCAGCGCTATTAGCTGAAGCTCCGCCTAGCATCAGCCGCAGCAATCCGTGCAGTGTCACTAGATTGGCGCGCAGGGCGTCGTCGGCTTCTTCGTTATCGATAACTTTTGGCAGATCAAAAGGATTAATTCGCGTGTCGCTGCTGAGGCTGAGCCGGATATAGCTGCCGCCAACAGCGTCGCTTAGCCGTTGGTACTCGTTTTCCGGGTCGATAATCAGGATATCGGCGCCCATCATCATGCTGCGAAGAGCCTCTAGCTTGACAGTAAACGACTTGCCAGCGCCAGACTTAGCGAATACTACCATGTTGGCGTTCTCTAGCGTGTAGCGGTCGAAAATCACCAGGCCGTTGTTGTGCATATTGATACCGTACAAAATACCGTTTTCTTGGGTTAAGTCGGCGCTAGTGAATGGGAAGCTGGTGCTGACGGCGCCAGTGTTCATATTGCGGCGAATTTGCAGCTGGTCGCTCATTTGCGGCACCGTACTGTTTAGGCCTTGTTCTTGCTGGCTGGAGGCGGTTTTGCTATAAACCAGCATCTGCCCGAAGAATGTTTCGATCGAGTGCTGTACATAGCCTAATTCCTCTAAGCTATCGCCGTAAATCGTCACGTACAGGCCGTAGCGGAAAAAGCGCTCTGATCCGACCTGCAGCTCGTCGCGCAGCTCTTCGGCATCCTGCAGGGCAGCTTCTTTGGCTGGGTCGCGCGTCTTGCCTTTTTCGGCATTAATTGCCATATCGGCCTCTAGCTGAGTAACTTTTTTGCGCAAGTTTTTGAGGACAATCGCTGTATCGACAGGATAAATAAACATGCTGATATCGAGGACTTGATCAATGTTAATTAATCCCGATAGCCAGCCCGTATACAACCGGCGCGGATAGCCATAGACATACATAGTTCGACCGTATTTGGTGCCGATACGGAAATAAGCCGAATGGATTTCGAGGCTGCTCGGCGCGATTAAATCGCGCAGCGTAGTCATACCCTTGAGGAAAGCTTGTTCGACCTCTGCCTGCTCGCGCTCGCGTTGCTGGGCGGCGATATCTAGCGGATCCATCTTTTTCTTGCGGGCCATCACCTAACCTCCTCGTGGGTGTACGGATTATTACCTTCGCCCTTGCGGACGTATAGCGATGCTACATCGCCAAAGTCGTCAAGCGGCTCTCGTACAGCTGTGTCTGGATTATATATATTATAATATAATTCGCCTAGCTGCTTGGTGTTGAGCTGAATAGAATAAACGCCGACGCGCATTAGCCCGCCAATCACCGAATCGACGCGGTTTTTGATTTCTTCTTTGGCTTTGGCGTAGGTTTGGGTGTCGATTTTGGTGACATTTTCTTTCTTGCTGCCAAATAATATCGAGAATATCCCCTTGCTCTGTTGGACGATATTGGTAACGTCACCAGTCGGAAAATACGGAATGACCACAAAAAAGCTTTTGTCCATGATGTTAGCTTCTTGCGACAAAACATCGATAAAGTTGATATAATCGTCCATCAATACGCCTAGCAGCATGTTGTCCTGGTCGCGCCGCAGAGCATCGAGCTTATCGAGATAGGGGCCGATATCAACCCGCTGCGAGCGAATGAATATTTGAATTGGAAAATACAAAGCATTGAGGAAATCTTGATAGCTTAGCTCGACGCCGTCGCGTTCGCGCGAGCTCATCAGGTCGAAGTTGATCGATTTGCAAGCAACAATAGCGCGAAACGATCCGTCGTTCATCACCACCATACTGTCGCGTAATTCTGAAAAAATCAGGGAATTTTGGGTGCTAGTGGCCTTTGGCTGTTCTTTACCCTTGCCCTTTTTCGGGTCGGTCGATGATGGTGCGCCAGGATTGCTAGCGGCGTCGCCTGGTGCCGCGATATTTTGCCCAGAACCAGCAATAGCCGGCGGCATTGGCGCTGGCATTGGTGCTTGATTCGGCGGTAAATTGTTTGGCGGCACCCCCACTCCTTTCTTTGCCTAGCGCAGCGAAATAAATACTTCGCTGTCTTCTTTCTTCTGTTTGACTCGATCTACTTCGTGCTGCAGGGCGGCGATCGACAAGCCGCTATTATTAGCTAAACTAATTATATCATCTGAAGCCGCTGTTGCGCTAGTGTTTGCTGTTGGTTCGGCTGGCTTGGTTGGCTCTGTTGAGCTAGCTTGAATAGGATTGTTGGCGGTTGTGTTGCTCTGCTGGCTCGTAGGCTGGATAACTGATTGGTGAATGGTCGGGTAAGGGTTGAACTTTGGTAAATGTTCATCGTTTTGCACGGCCGTATCACCGACGTTATCATTATCAAAGGCTTGAGGCGCCTGAGGAGGCGGCGTCTGGTTGGTCGTCGGCTGCGGTGTTGGCGCTTGCGTCTGCGCTTGATAATACATATTTTGGATAATTCGGTCGTGGCGCTCTTGGTCTGCCCGCGAAATCATAGCGTCGAACTTTCTGGCGACACTGCCGTCTTCGTCGAGCATACCAACTGTCTGCTGAGCTGCGTAATATTGGTCTGACACCATCGAACTGTTCGGGGTTGGTTCGGTAGTATGGCGGATCGACCAACCCTTGGTGTCGGCGATATCTGCTAGATACGACAGGCGCTTTTCGGTCTCCATCTGCGATAGGTCTTTTGTCAGATGTTCATCGACAGCTTTTGGTACGGTTATCTCGATCAGCGATTCGATACCGTCGGGCGACCAGACGCGCTTGTGTGGCTTCAGTCTATAAGAGATAATAGCTGCTACATAGATCTCCATCGGCTGATCCTTGCGCAGCGGCAGCGCCAACACGGTGAAAAATATGATAACTGGCAAAGGAATAATTGCCAAACCGATAAATATCTGACCCAATCCCCAGGCTAAGGCAACAGCAACAGCAGCAATTATCAGGTAGATGAACTGCCGAAAACTAAACGGTCCGATCAGCTTGTCTTCTGCCTCGACGTCTTGTGCGACTTTATATTCTGCCATACTGCTTATTATAGCGCATAAAATACTTTTATGATGCAGCTATTAGTGCTTCGGTATGTATAATCCGCTGCTAGTCTGGGTAAACGTCTGCCCATTATGCGTCGTCGTATCCCCCCCTCCAGAGGAGCTAGAACTGTCATCGCTACTACTGGAATCGCTAGAGCTGCTGCTAGAATCGCTGCTAGAGCTAGAGTTAGAGTTAGGAGTGCTAGGTTTTGGTGGCGGTGTAGAATTCTGAGGATTTTGTCCGCTACCACTAGGATTGCCTTGGCTACCGCCGCTAGGGCCTGGTGCTGGACCTGGGTTTGGCGGCGGGGTGCTGCTTCTAGGGCTGGGACCACCACTGCCGCTGTTAGAACTACCACTAGGATTCTGCTGGCCTTGGCCGTTGCTAGCACTACTGCTAGCGCCATGGGCTTGCTGCCGCGGCATAGGAGGAATTTTATTAATCTCCGCGCGTACCGAGGCTGGAACAGTACCAGCTGTCTTGGGATCATTTTCTAATGACGCCCGGGCATTCATCAGCGATTGCATGTAGGAGTTATCGGCATTATGGCGAGCTTGGTCTGTTGAAAACTTCACCATCCTCCTGACGGCATCTGCATCTGCGTTAGCTAGGCCTGAACCGCTGGCTTTGTTCTTGATATAATCTCCCATAGCTTCTTCTTCGTTATAAGTACCCTGTCTGATAGCTTCTAGTTGCTTACCGCCTAACCACGGCGCTTTCTTGGCACCAGACTCAGCGATGGCGTTGGCGGCTTCTTTTTGCAGCGATGCGTCCCCGAATGATGCCGAAGCTTCAGCCAGGTCGGATGCTTGTTTGCTGGTCATATGCGGGGCTAAAGCCTGCATGGCGGCGCGCCGTTGATATGATGATATACCCTTCAGGTCTACTGGCACTATATCGCCTTTTGCATTTTTAGTGAAGCCGGTGGCTATCTCGGCCAGGCGATCAGACGACATATTGTTGTCAGCGATCCAGGCGTTGGCAGCCTTCATACGTTCGTTGTCTTCCGCTAATGCTGCTGCAGAGCCGGCTAGTTTGCGTTTCTGGCCGAAATCACCGCTCATGGCATTGAATCTTCTGTTGGCTCCTGATCGCCAGTTTCTAGGGTTGACAAACCCTCCTCTACCTCGATAAGTGCCGCCACGTATCTGAGCGTTCCTAAGCTGCGCCTTTTCGCGGCGATGCTTACCAAACTGGCTAGTGAGTTTATTCTCTCTCCACTTACCAACCTTGTCGGTCATCGCACCTCGCTTTTTATTCATCCATTTTTCAGCTCCAGCTACCAGTCCGCCGATGCCAATTATCTCGACAGCACTTTTGACTAGTTTTGGTACTACTGGCAGTGGTGCGAATATCAACAGAGTAATGACAGATTTCAAAATAAAATCATTTTTCTCAACACTAGCGCCAAGAATTCTTGCTGCTAAATTACTAGCTCCATACACTAGCCCCACCATCGGGAACACCATTAGGGAGGCCTTAAAGACATTCCACCACTTTTTATACAAACCTTCGGTATTTGGCATTATCATCGCGGCAAATGCTAGCGGTGATATCACGGTACATAGGATGATGATAGCCTCTCGTACGCCCAGCAAGAAAATCGTAGTCACTGCCGTAATTACCACAAATAGCAATACCGAAATCACTGTTGCTAGCGCGAAATATCCTACCGTCAACAATAGAGCACCAGCTGCGATGCTGCTAATCCATCCTTGGTCGCTATCATTCCAATCTCCTGCTGGCATATCACCGACAGCAGCGGTCGAGATGAAATTGAAAGCGCTTGACCCAACGACGTTCGACAAGTCTATTAGTAGTCCACATATATAGAATGATATATTAACTGCGATTACGCCTACTATTAATTTTGGCAGCATGCGTTTGATGCCGTAATTGTCTAAACCGTACCCAGTTATCTGCGAATAGATAACGAATAAAAAGAATATGACGAATAAGATATTCGCATAATCGCGAATCTTCGACCAATACGAATAGACAGAGCCCTCGGAAGTATCGCCTAGAATACTTTTTGTATCAACAGTTAACATTTTGACTAGTCTCGCGCGTGCCCCCTCAGACATACTGGCTAGAGTATTGACGACTGGGCAAATTACCCAGCCAATATAGTCGATTTTACAGTTTTCTTGGTCTTCTTCCTTTGGTGTGGTGCCATCACCACTAGAACCACTAGGCTCACCAGGATTTAGCTGTTCTGAGGTTGGTTTTTTTGTTGAGCTAGCAACAGATGATGCGGTTGACTTATGCTCTTGCATCCACTTCAGCCAATCTGATTTATATGGATCTTGATGTAATAAAGCCGCCATGGTTACACAATCTAAATTACCGCCTGAACCAGACCACATCGCACGTGTATCTGTCGTGGTAATTGGCGAAGAAGGGACAGCACCCGTACCTGCAGGTACAGGGGGTGTAATGCTAGTTGTGTCGGTCTTGAGAGATACTTCATATAGTAGCGTAATCTCTTTACCTGTTGAGTCAACACTAGGGACATCGTAATAAAATGATTTATAACTTGAAACAGTTGTACTACCGATTCTTGCACTCAGTTGAGATGAAACATCTGTTCCGACACCATTATTTATATTTTTATATTCTTTACGGTCAGCTTCTGGTACTACGCGAGTGGTGCATATGGCAGTATTATTTAGAGCGCTGTAATAAGCGTGAAACGTAGCTGCATTACTAAGTGTAGGTTCGGTACCGACGGCAGCTTTAAATTGAGTAACTCGCGGACCGCTGTCAGCTGTTCTATTTTTTGCGGGTGATATACCACAAAGAGCAGAAGGGCTACCGAATTGGTACGACCAAACAATTACCCAGGCTGGCTTTGTAACTGTAGTTAATACATTGCCCTTACCATCACATGTTTCAGGATCGCCTGCATCCCAAAACCTGCCGTTCATAGCCGTTAAGAAATTGGCGTACCGCTGTGCATCGCTAGATTTCATGTCAATAAGCCGTTTCATGGCTTCAGCACATGTGACCTGTTCACGAGGCCACACCCAAACCTTCTGATTAGATCCGAACCAAGTCTTACCTTCATTGCCAGGAGAGTCTTCGGCATCTGGGACAGCGTTTTTTCCTGGGCCAGTCCCACGAGTTATGATAGATCGCATATTATTATAAACACACTGCTCAGGTGTAGACAATAATGCCTGATAATACGAATAAAGCTTTACGTGGTGGTCTAAATTATTTTCGTCAAACGATCCATCAGCATATGCTTGATTTGTTTGTACTAGGCTCGCAGATAATATAGAAGCACTAGCAATAAACACAGTAATTATTATTTTTCGTACGAAGCTAGACATAACCACCCTAATAGTAGCATTAAGGTGGTTATGTTTTCAAGCTTTGAGATTGGCAAGAAAGCCACTATTTAGATTGAAAGTTTATATAACAGAATCGCTTTTTAAATCAACGAGAGTCTCGCGTCCGTCAATTACTTCAGTTACTATTGTTGATTGATGCATCGCACGCTCTGGATAGTCGGTAGCGTCTAGATACAATTCACTGCCTGGTTTGCCTATACGGTTTTTGTCTCTGTTGTTTCGAATAGACCAATTAATTACCCTAGTTGTTACAGTGCGACCGCCATATTCGCTTTGTTCGCTCGGATACGAAGTGTCAAAAGTAGCAGACCAACGAAATGGCTCTTTGTCGTCAGAATCAGGGTAAGCTACAGAGCTTGTCGCTGCATTACAACAAACCGATGAAGCCGCTAAAGTTCTCAAAAACTCAATATATTCATCTATCCCAGAACTGTCCTCATTGGGACTAATTACAGTCTCTTTGTAGGCATCCACGAGTACTTTAGCATACCTTTCGGCAGACTCTTCTCTTCCTTCTTTATAGGCATCTATCCTTGTTCCCATGGTGAACTCTGGATCATCGGGGTGTCCCATCTGTAAAATTAAGTCGATCCCATTAACCCATTGCTTAGCGAAATCTTCATCGCTTAAGCCTGCTGGTATGGTCATTTTTTGTTTTAGTTCCTCTGGATCTCCCACTAAGGATTCAATAGTCGGGTATTTTTCGGCTGTTTCTTCAATAATTCGTGAAGCCCTCTGTAGGTTGGGATCTTCTGTGGGCGTCGTGGGCGCTTTGGGTATCTCAGCAGCTGGTGTTTTTGGAGTGCAGCTAGATAACAAATTGGCGCCGACAAAGGCGGTAGCAGTTAGTCCCGTTGCTTTTAAAAAATTACGACGATTGAAAGTTAACTTTCTTTCTAGATTTGCCATATTATTTTTAACCTTCTTTATAGTTATTTGTGATTAGTCTACCTAGCTCTGTTTAGTGGATTCTTCGACAGATATCTTGCTGATAGACAGAGCGCCATCCTTCTCTTGTTTAAGGTAAGCTTCGAAACGCTGTCTTTCGTTTTCTATATCTGCATATCTAGGATCGGATGGGTCTAAGTTAGTTCTTGCGCGAGCATTCCATTTTAGATAGAGACTATTGTCGTGTGGGGTTATTGAAAACTCTGCTAAGTCGCCATCGGCGCGCGGTATAGCTTCGTATTTTTTATAGAATTCTCTTCCTTCTTTGAGGGGAACTGCATCATAGTCAGAGCGATCCTCGCCTACATTACCGCGTATAGCTATCTCGACGTTGTCGCAGCACTGACTTTTTACCCATGCTAAAAATTCAGGAGTTTTCTCTTTACTAGGAGCTCCTGGACTCATTGTTGTCTCAACGAATTGCTCTCTTACGTAGTCGCATATCGAGTGGCTCAGAGAACTTGAAGAACCTTCCTTTGTCGCGTATTGTCCAAATACTCTGTCGGTACCTTCATTTAATAAAGTAGGGCAAACAAGACAGTTGATGGCATCGATAAGTTTTTTGACTACATCTTGACCGGCATCACTTTCCCATCTATATCCACCTCCATCCTTTAATTCTTTGAAATTCGGCAATTTAAGTCTTTCATGTAGTGCATCTTTGGGAATAATTTCGGATGGGTCTATCGGAGTCTCTACTTCTGGTGTCGACGTTGCCTCTGACGTTGGTGGTGGTGTAGGTCGTGCGTCAGCTGTCTCCCTCGGTATGTTTGCGATACTTGGGCTGGCTGGCTTTGCAGAGCTAGTTTTTTCAGCGCAGGCTCCTGCGGCCAATATTCCTAGACCGATTCCTGCAAACTTTAGTAGCTCGCCGCGGCTAACCTTTTTATTGAGTAGATCTGGACCTTTTACCATAAAACTTCAATCCCCTCCTTCGGGATTAGTGGCTTATGATGTCTATGCGACCCACCTCGCATTTGTGGTATTATTATACATCTTTATGGCGAAATAATCAAGTCGTCGGTACTATTTTCGCTAATCATCATCGTCTTCATCATCGTCGCCGTCGTACAAATCGCCAGCGAATTCCTTGAGGACGTCGACGGCTTGGTCGGTCATAGGCTGACGCACGGTTGGCGTGTTGAGGATTTGGACAGCCATCTTGCGGGCATTTCGGCGCCGCTTGTTGAACCGCTTGATCAGGCTCTGGCGGGCGTCTGCTTCGCTGTTCGGCAGGCCTTTATCGCCGAGTTTCTTCTGCTCGGACCTGATGCTGTCTTCGATGAGCTTGTTGAACTGCGTCCTGGTCAGGTCGCTCGTATCAATATCGGCGAACATCACAGCTAGGGCGTTAGCATTAGCATTAGCGATGGTGCTGGTTTTGATGCGTCCCTCGAGAATCTGGCGGAAGGACTGGTATTGCAGGCTTTCGTCGCCGTAGAATTCACCGTTGAGGACAGCCTTGAGCGATTTGTCGCTGAGGGCTGGAGCTGCTTGCATGAATTTAGTTTTGATAATAGCTTGCTCGACCGAGCGGCGGAAGTCGTAGTTGTAGCCGGTGGCTATCACATTGCCATGCTCGTCGACTACTCTGCCGGTTTGTTTAATGACATTCATCTTTTGTTCGTACGAGCCGACGTCGAACAGTTCAGCGATCGACATGTCGCGGACGTAGTCGTCGCGGGCGTCGAATGCGTAGCTGCGGCCAGCGGCGTCGGTAACATGCAGCTGGGTAACCGGCTGGCCAGCGGCGTCGGTGCCTAGTTTGCCGGTAGCCAGCGCTTCAATTTGTCCAGGGTCGAGTTTGAAGTGGTGGGCCAGTTCGGCTTGCTGTGCGATCTTTTCGCCGGCTTCTTTGCGCGATTTAGCCACGTATTCGGCCAGTACCGCTGATTGGTTACCGATGCCTGCGGCGTATTCGCGGACCAGTTTGCCGTCGACGCGGACGGTGTTGTCGAGCATCATAGTATTTACCTCGCTGGACAGCGCCTGCTCGGCGGCGCGTTTGGCGGCGGCGGTCAGGTTGGTTTCGATGTTGGCGCGCTTGATGTCGCGGGCAACGTGCAGTACATAGTCCTGTGTTGGAGCATTAGCGCCGCGCAGGTTGACGACATGTTCGCTTTGGTCGCCCTGGGCGATAATTTCGGCGTGCATTTTGCCAAGTTTTTCTTTAGCGCGGGCAGCATCGAATTCGCTCTTCTTGACGCTCAATTCTAAGGCTTTGTATCCTGGGCTGGTTTGTGCCAAGGTATCCCAGCGGGCTTGCTGGTCGTTGCTGATACGCTGTTTGTGCGCCTCGACGGTGCGCCGGGCGGTATCGACTTCTTGGCCGGCTCTGCTTTCGTTGAATTCATTTTGGACGCGGGCTTTGTCGATTTCGGCGAGTTGTTGGCGGTGTGTCAGATTTTGATGGCCGCGGTCGAAAGCGTTGTCAAGCTCGGATTTGTGGATACTGGCCCGGCGTCGGCGTGCTTCAAGCGCCTGACCGTGCGGTGTGGCGTAGAAGGTGTTGCCGATTTCTGATTTGCGGGCTTCGTTCTCGCCCTCGACTGTCTGGACAGAGCGCCGGCCGTAGCGGTCGTTGTCCCACTCGGTAGCGTTGTTGCTAGCGGTGGCTTCGTAAGCGGCGGTTAAGCCTTTGCGGCGCTGTGTGCGGCGATGTTGCCGCCGTACGGCCGAGTTGACAAAGTTAGCGCGGCTGCCGTGGGCTCTGTTGATGGCGCGGGCGGCCCTTTTTAGCTTCGGCGACCTTCTAAAGATACCTCTGTCGGTGTTGATTAGGCTCTTACCAGCGCGATTTTTGGCAGCTTGGTAAGCAGCGCGTTCCTGCGCCCAGTTGCGGGTACGATCAATGATACCGCGGTTCGGATTGTTGACAATACCAGCGAGTTTGCCGAGCAAATTACCGCTAAGCTTGATGATGAGCGGTGTGATGGCGATCGGTGCAACCTGCACAGCTAGGCCGATGATGATTTGGGTAATTGAGTCGCCGGCATTAGCGATGATAGCATAGCCGGCTAGCTGCGCCGCACCGAAAATGAACGATATAAGCGGGAACATTAGCAGCATGGTGGCAAAAAGATCTTTCCACTTATCGAAATATTTATTTGTGCTCGGCAATACGTAAGCCACGAAAGCTAGCGGCGCAACGATGATACACAGGGTAATTAGCGCTTGGCGCATAGCCAGAACCACCATCGCCACGATGGCTGCGACGATGGCGCCGACTAACATCGTGGTCAGTAGTGTCAGCGACGGGCCGATACCGCCGTTAGCGACGACCACCTTGCCGAGTATGCCGCCGCCAGCTAGCACTACTCCAGTGACGCCAGTCCATGATAACTCGTCGCCGAGACGGCCGTGGCTAGACAAACCGTGTCGGACGTCGGTAAAGAACTGTTGTATTGACGAGCCGAGTACGTTCGAGGTATCGACTAAAGCGCCAGATATCCAATACGAAACGTTGACCAAAATAGCCCCAATGATTAAGCGCGGCAGCATTGATTTGATACCATAGTTGCTCAGGCCTTGATTGGTGATTTGCGCGTAAATAATCAGCAAAAACACCAGGACGAAACAGACATTAGAAACGTCGCGGACTTTTTGCCAGATTTCGTAAATCGGGTTGTTTTTGGTGGTGTCGGTTTGCAGCGTGTGGACGATTAGGAAACTTTTGATGATGTCGAGTACGCCGTCCATCCGGTCAGCGATAAGCTGCGTAGCCGGGCAGACGAACCAGCCGACGTTAACTTTACAGTTGTCGCCGTCGTCATCGCCGTCTGCTTCTGGTGCGTTGGCGATAGACACTTTGGCTGATGAGGATTGCGTCGATGGATCGTATATACCGCTGCGCAAAAGATAGCTAACCGCCTGGCCTTCGGTGGCAGTTTTGGCGTCGCCTTCGGTCAAGATGAGGTGGATACCTTCGTTGTCTTCGTATTTGTAGCCGTCGTAGCCAGCGATCGGCAGACTTTTGGTTTTTTCGCCGCTAGCAAACGACGCTTTGTCGATTCTGGTATAGGTGTGTTTCTGGTAAATAACGGTATCGTTTTTGGTGTTGCGTTCGGCATCGGCAGCGGCGGCCGGTCGCGACAGTGCTAGAACACTAGCAAATAATGCTATCGTTACTGCCGAGAGCACTAAAAATCCTTGCCGCAAGGATATCCTACCCTGCAGGCATGTTCTTACCCAATCCCGCATACTCTCATTTATTGTAGCACTTTTAGCATCAAAAGTCAATGAATAACACCAGAGACAGGCGTATCTGTCAAAATATTTGCATATTTATGATAGTGGCGCTATACTCAATGGTACGAGCATAAATAAATTGTACAATCATAATGAAACAGAAACTAACAACCCCAATAACCCGTATCGTTACTGCAGTTAGTGCGGCTAGTCTGCTGTTGTGGTTTTCTGCGCCGGTTTATGCGCTAGACTGTGCAGTGCTGCCAGATGAAATTTGTTCCAAGGCTGAGGATAGCGAAGCTATATTTGCTTTGCTTAATTTTTTCCTGACGATACTGGTTGTTTTGGTCGGAATTGTGGCGATTGGTATGTTTATCTGGGCAGGAATTCTCTATGCTAGTGGTGATGCTAATAGTAACCGCGTTGCCCAAGCTAAAACGATTATGACTAATACGACCATTGGCATTATAGCGTTTGGTCTAATGTATCTAGCGCTGAACTGGCTAATTCCAGGGGGGATTTTCAACTGATGAAGCGTGTATTTTTGGCTTTGGCATTGGTATTGACGAGCGGGGTTGTTTTTTCGACTGCTATTTCGCCAGCCGCTTACGCCGAGGCTGATGCTTCGTGCGATGCTTACGTCTTTGCTATGCCTGCTTGGTACAATGGCATGATGACTAAGGGCTCTAGCGGCGACTGCGAATTTGAAGGCCTGAAGTCGACCAGCGAGCCTGACAAAATTGATTTTAGCCGCACCGGGTTCAAGATAGGTGCTAATGTTGTACGTTGTCTCTTGATAGCGTCTACGTATGTAACTATATTTTTCTTAATTAAGGGCGGTATTGCCTATATGTATAGCACCGGCTCGCCAGAAGGCGTCGCTGGCGCTAAAAAGACGGTACAAAACGCGCTGATAGGTTTTGTGATTGCCATGATAGCCGTACAAATAGTTAATGTTATAGGAGATATCATATGATTTGGCAAACGATTGTCCTCGCCGCACGCAAAATTGATACGGACAGTATTCTTTATTTTCCAACCAAGACGGATAACGATGCTCTACCGAGCGTGATGAGGCTGGCGTTTTTCTGGGCGACTATAATTGCGATTGTCGTGATTGTGATTGCCGGGTTTACCTATACTCTTTCACAGGGCGATCTCAACAAAGTTGCTCAAGCTAAAAATACTATACTGTATACAGTTGTCGGCTTAGTGATAGTTTATATGGCATCAGCTTTAATACTTTTCGTGTACGGAGCGTTTTTCTAAAATGCGTAAAATAGTCGTACTTGCAATTATAATCGCTGGGATTGTAACAGTGGCAGCAGTAATGCCGATGACGGTTCAGGCGGCTCAATTGCATGGTGCCTGCGATAGTGGAGCTTACGGTAAGGAGGATTGCGATCTCGTCAAGCACAACGAAATTGATAATACGCACTCGACGATTTCTACGCCTATTGGTTGGGCATTTTGGCTATTGATAATGATATCAGTAATTATGGTTGTTATTGGCGGTCTTAAGTACGTCACTTCGCAAGGCAACCAGCAGCAGTTGAAGTCGGCTAAGGATACCATTTTGTATGCTATCGTCGGGCTAGTAGTGGCGATAGCCGCCAGGGCGATTGTGCAGTTGGTTGTTGACAGTTTGTACGGATAGAAAGTATAGAAAGGAGAATTATGAAAAAGAAAATAATAACGGCGGCACTAATATTGATACTGGGTGCGGCAACAATGACCTTTGTTGGTACGACACTGGCGGAAGCAGCATCTTGTGGCTCTGCTTCAGAATGTATAAACCAAGGTATGACCGCGTCAGGAACTAGTTCTACCCCTAAAAGTCTCGGCTCAATATTAACGACAGTTACCAATATCCTCTTGTTTCTAATGGGAGCAGTATCGGTGATCATGATTATCATTGGCGGTTTTCGCTACGTCACCTCGCAGGGTGACCAAACGCAAATGCAATCAGCCAAGAATACCATTTTGTACGCTGTTATCGGGTTGATAGTGGCGATAGCTGCTTATGCGATTGTTAGCTTTGTTGTTACTCAATTTATCGAAACTCCTGCTACCCCCGCTACTACCTAGCAGTGTGAAACAATCCCAATTATTTGCCGAATGTTGTATAATAACCTGTATAAGATTAATAAATCATACAGAAAGGATCGACCGTATGAGAATTAAACTAAATAAAGATAGTATCGTCGGTTTGCTAGCGGTGCCAGCACTGGCGCTATCGGTGGCGGGCGTGATGTTTCAAGCGACGCCAGCATTTGCTGACCCTTCAACTGAAAAGCCAACTTTGACTGTGTCGGGTGGAGCTAGCTCTGCTAAAGGTGATGACCAATCAGCTTGTCTGTTTGGCAATGAAAAAGGTTGCGACCAGAGCCAGACGCCTATTTTCCGCATCGTCACTAACGTTCTATTGTTTGTCATCGGCGCTGTATCGGTGATTATGCTAATTATCGGCGGCTTTCGCTATGTTACCTCGCAGGGCGACCAGACCCAGGTGCAGTCGGCCAAGAATACCATCTTGTATTCAATAGTTGGTATTGTAGTGGCAATTCTAGCTTACGCGGCGGTCAACTTCGTGATCTCTAGCTTCGTCAAGTCAGAATAGTACCTGTTGTTTTCAAAGCATAATAACCGCGCTTGAATTGGCGCGGTTATTTTATATGTTTCGCTTTCTCCCGCCGGTACGCTAGTTTTTGGTTTATGCAATAAAAAACCCGCTTGCGTTTGCTTGCGGGTTATTTTATCTAATTTTCCCTGCTCTATTGGATAGCAATCTTCTTGGCTTGTTCTTGCTTGACTTTGGTGAAGCTAATCGTCAGGACGCCATCCTTGAGCACTGCCGAAACTTCATCTTCTTTGACAGCTACTGGTAGTGCTAGCGTGCGGCTAAACTCGCCCCAATAGCATTCTTGGATATGCCAGCGCGAAACGGCGGTGTCGTCGCCGCTCGACAGCGTGCCGCTGATAGTCAAGATGCCGTCAGAGATACTAACATCGAGGTCTTCCTTGTTGACGCCAGCGGTACGAGCCTTGATCACTAGCAATTCGTCAGTCTCGTAGACGTCAACGGCTAGCTGGCCCGGAAAGTCTTCTTCTTGCTCTTGCCAGGCGCTATCATCGGCCTGCTGCTGAGGTGCCGCTGCGGCTGGCGAGTTATTATCGTTCGTTAAACTGTCATCGTTGAGAAATGCTGCAGCCAGCTCGTCTCCGATCAACAGATCGTCATCTTGTTTACGTGCCATTGATGTCCTCCACTATTCTCGTTGGCTGATTGAAATTTATACTATCATTATAGACTATGCATAGCGTATAATCAACTGTATAAACCATAAGAGTGTAAAAAACACAATGATGATTTCCCTGTTCGATATACTAGCGCCCCACTACTGTTGTTCTTGCGGTGAAATTGGCAGGATTATTTGTGATAATTGTAAAAATAACATCATCTCGCGAGCTTCGCGGCGGTGCTTGCTGTGCGCGAAAACTATTCGTAATTCCAGCGGTTTATGCCAGCGCTGCCAGCCGAGAGCGCCTTTTGAAAATGCTTGGTATGTTGGCGAACGAAGTGGCGCTTTGAAGCTGTTGATTGGTGCTTATAAATTCGAACGAGTTGGCGGTGCTTATCGCGAGATTGTTGATTTGCTAGATATGCGCGTATCAGAATTACCTGTCGAGACAATTGTGGTGCCAGTGCCGACGATTGCGTCGCACGTTCGCCAGTGCGGTTTCGATCACGCAGCGAGGTTAGCCAAGGAGTTTGCTAGGCGCCGCGAGCTCCCCTATCGTACGATACTGTATCGGCGAACCTCATCAGTCCAGCATACTGCCGATAAGAGCGAGCGCTGGCAGCAAGCGAAGCAGGCTTTTGTTTGCGACAGCTCAGAGGCTGCTAGCTGTTTATTGATCGATGATATTTACACTACTGGAGCGACATTGCATTATGCTGCCAAAGCTCTGCTGGATAGCGGAGTCGAAAAGGTGTCGGTAGCGGTAGTAGCGCGGCAGCCTACCCAGAGTAGCTAATCTCTGATATAATAGGTCCGCTGGAGAGGTGACCGAGTGGTTGATGGTACTGGTCTTGAAAACCAGCGTGGGGCAACTCACCGCGGGTTCGAATCCCGCCCTCTCCGCCAGAAAATGCCTTATTTACTTTTATAAAAATGAAATTATTTTAGCGGCTGGAGGCGCCATAGCCGCCAGTAGTAGTACCGCTGCCGCCAATACCGCTACCTGATGGGCTAGGTATAAAATTGCCGATGACGAAATTAACGGCCGCGTAGGCCAGAATTGCCACGATTATACCGACTAGCGCGTAAAGGATAGTGTTCTTGGCTGATTGAACTTTCGAAGCGTCGCCGCCAGATACGATATATTTTAGCCCGCCGATGATGAGCATGATTACAGCAACGGCGCCAACAATGAATAGCAAGACGCTGCTCACTCGTGAAAATACGCCAGACTCGCCGAATAAGGTGGTTGGCTGGTCGGCGCCGCGCGCCGAACTAGCGCCGTCTGCGATTGAGCCGATAGCTGCTACCGGCAGCGGCGACAGCGCTGCCGCGACAATGCTGATTGAGGCTAAAATTCCGATGATGATATTACTGCGTTTCATAATAATCTTGAATCCTTCTAATTATTAGTATACATGGTTATCATCAAAAATCTATGCAGCAATGGTAAAATATGCTAAACTGGTAGCGATTGGAGCTTTACTATTGGTGATAGCTTCGTTCGGAGGAGTACCCAAGTGGCTGAAGGGGACGGTTTGCTAAATCGTTAGTACGGGGAGACCTGTAGCGGGAGTTCGAATCTCCCCTCCTCCGCCAAGAAAAGTAGAGGCCGTTTGTTGTCCTCTATTTTTTTGTGGTAATCACTGCAGCCATGATATAATGCGGTTATGCAAGACGACTCATCGCAAGATTGGCAAAAACCAGCAGAGACAGCTTCTGGGGCGCCTTTTCAAGCGGCTGTTTCAGAAGCAGAGTTAAATACGAGTGCAGAATCAACCCAGCCAGCTTCAGTTGATGCCGAGGCAACAGATTCAACTGCTCCAACTGGTCTTAATTCAGCAGAGAACGACGCTCCAGCATTTGGCGATGATGCAACGCCAGCGGTCGAGCCTGACGATAGCGAAATTCTTGTGCGCTGGCAAGGTCCAGAGCATCTCTATAGCGAGCGTTCGATGGTGTGGTATGCAGCTTTGGCGCTAGCGACGCTCATAATGATGGCGATTGCTTATTTTGCGTTTAATTCGCTGACATTCACCATTTTGTTGCCAGTGATGGCGGTGGCGCTGGGCGTGTACGCGCATCGGCCGCCAGAGATTATTGATTATACCTTGACCCGCAAGGGTCTGTATGCTCGCGACCGGCTAATGCTGTATGATCAGTTTAAATCGTTTGATGTTGTCACTATCAATAATGTTCATCATATTGCGCTAATTCCGCGCAAGCGCTTCCAGCTAGGGCAGAATATTTACTTCCCCGAGGAATCAGGCGAGAAAATTGTCGACATGCTAGCGGCGCGCCTGCCGATGAAAGAGGTCAAGCCAGATTTTATCGACCGAATACTAGCCAAGCTTCACTTGTGAAAAGTGTTTGAGTATGCTATTATCAGCTAGTTAGCACCCGTAGCTCAGCTGGATAGAGCGTTGGTTTGCGGTACCAGAGGTCGTGCGTTCGAATCGCGCCGGGTGTACCACGAGGTTATTATACGAACCCGGGTCATGATGATTGTTGTGGTAAAGGTTCGTATCTGATAGTTGAAAGCGTCTGCCCCGCTGGGCGGACGCTTTTCGTTTGGCGGACAGTTGCTATGCTGCTGATGTTTGTGGTTAAATAGAAGTGTGACTAATGAGGAATTATCCAATCAGATACAAAAACTGAGTGATATCGTTGCCAATTTGGCGAAAACGATGAACGAACGGTTTGA